>JBBIPN010000032.1:0-14307 GCA_037442825.1 Sulfurihydrogenibium sp.
TTTAGCTATAGTTGTTTCTTTTATTTTTAGAAATGGTGATTACTGTAAATATATTTGTCCTATCGGAGCTATTAACACAGCTTTTAACAGAGTAGGTTTTACTTGGTTATCTACAAATCAAGAAGATTGTAAAAATTGTAAAAAACCTGTTTGTGCATTTTCCTGTCCTTATAAGTTTAATCCTTCAAAATTTGATAAATTAAATTCGATGGAAGATTGTAATTTATGTATGGAATGTGCAAATGCATGTGGTTCTGTAAGATGGGAAGTTAGAAAATGGGGATTTTCTCTCTATAACAAAATGCCAAAACCACAAAGTTATGAAGTTTTAACCTACATACTTATTATAGGAGTAATAACGATTACAATGAAGTATCATCATGGACTATCAAGGACAGGGTTATCTGATATACTACCTTGGACTATTGTGGGAAATTATTTAAATAATATTTTTCATTTTCCAAAATTTATTGATGTTGTCGGTTTCGTAGCACTATTGATGGGTATAACTTCTTCTTTAATCTTCTCCATAGGAGGCTTTTATATTGCTTCTAAACTTCTAAAGGTTGATTTTAATTACTTTTTTAACCATATTGGGTATGCTTTTGCCCCTATTATGATTGTAGGAGGTTTATCCCATGCTTTGTCCTTTTTCTTTATTGAATACTATCATGAGTTTGTAAACGGTATCTCTCAAGCATTCTTCTTAGGTATAACAGTAGAACCGTTAGCATCAAGAAAAGATTTATGGCTTAGAATATTTACAATTTTAAATTATATAGCTGGATTTTGGAGTATATACTTGGTTTATAAGAGAATGGTTGTTTATGAATTTAACAGTAATAAGAATTTTAAATTAGCTTTTATTTTTGCTGCTGCTCTTCCAATATTTTATATATTATTATCTGTATTCCAACAGTATGCATTTATAGCTTACCCTCCCAGTTTTATGGAACATCACCATTAATTTGTTAAACTTTTATTAACATTTATATTGTATAATTTTTTAAAAATTTATATAGGGAGTATACAATGAGTTTGACAGATATAGTTTTAAAACTTTCACTAATTGGAGGAGATCCAGTCCTTTACATACTTTTAGTAATGAGTATAATCACAATAGCTATCATTATTGAAAGATTTATAGCTATAAAATCTATTGAAAAAAATCTATCCAGTTATTCACCTTTAGAATTAAGATTGGCTTTAGAAAAAAGACTTGGTATTTTAGCTACGTTTGGGAATAATGCACCTTTTATAGGACTTTTTGGAACTGTTTTAGGAATAATAAAGGCTTTTCATCACCTTGGAACTTCTTCAGAGTTTGGCGTTAGGGTAGTTATGGCCGGAATATCTGAAGCTCTTGTTGCTACAGCCATGGGTTTATTTGTAGCTATCCCTTCAGTAATAGGTTATAACTACTTCGTTAGGAAAATGAAATTTTTAATGATGATCTATGAAGAAAACAGGAACAGGAGATACAAATGAAAATAACTGATGAAAATGATAAAGAAATATCTGAAATAAATATGATTCCTCTTGTTGATATTGTACTTGTCATTCTTATTATTTTTATGGCAACAGCTACATTTATGGTAGAAGGTAAAATACCTCTTGATCTACCTAAAGCAAAAACAGGAGAACCAGCAAAACAACTTCAAAAGCGAATAGAGATAACTATTAAAAAGGATGGAATATACTACGAAGGACAAAAAGTAACACCAGAGCAATTAAAAAATATCTTAGAAAAAATAAAACCAGAAAACCAAGTAGTTTCTTTAAGGTCAGAAAAAAACGTAATCTTTCAAGATGTAGTAACTGTTATAGACGTTTGTAGACAAGTTGGTATTGAAAAATATGTTATAGAAACTAAAAAAGAGTGATGATGGTTAAAAATGAAAAAAAGATACTGATAATATCTATTTTTATCTCTATAATATTTCATTTGGCTATATTTGGTATCTTTTATTTTATAAATACAAAAAATCAGGAAGAAAAAGAAAAAATAATTACACTTACACTTGAGAATCTAAAAGAAAAAGAGATTAAACCATCAATAGAAACAAAAAAAATAGAAACAAAAAAAAAGGAACCTCAAAAAATATTTACACCTAAACAAGAAAAACCAAAATTAGAAGAACTTAAACCTATAGAAAAAGATCAAAAATTAGTTGAAAAATCAGATATAGAAGAAACTCAACAAAAAATATCGGAAAACCCTGTGGAACAACCTAAACAACAAGAACAACCAACAAAAACAGAAAGTACAGATACAAATCAGCAATCTAAGGTAGAAGAACTTAAACCTATCGATATTACAAAAGGAAAACCAGACACATTTAAACAACCTGAAAAGAAAGAAGAAGATATAAATGGTTATCTTAAAGAATTGATAAGATATCTAAATCAACAAGCACGGGAGAGAGACCTATATCCACCAATTGCAAAAAGGTTAAAAATTGAAGGTGAAGTTATAATTAGAGTTACAATAAATGAAGATGGAACCATCGATGAAAATTCCATAAAGATTACTGATCCAAGTGGTTATAACGTTTTAGACAAAGGAGCTATAGAAATCTTAAAAAAATTACAACCTTATAAAAAACCACCCAAAAAAATTACAGTTGAAATACCTATAGTTTTTCAAATAATATATATGTGATGAAAAAGTTAAAAATATTTTCAGATGGGGCTTGTTTAGGTAATCCTGGCCCAGGTGGCTACTGTAGTATCATTACAGATGGGAAAAAAAGATTTGTTATAAAAGATGGTGAGAACTACACTACCAACAATAGGATGGAACTTTTAGCTGTTATTGTACCTTTAGAAAAAATAAAAAATAGTTATCAGATAAATCTGTATACAGATTCAAAATATGTAATTGAAGGTATAAATAGTTGGCTTGAAAAATGGGTTAAAAATGGTTGGAAAACATCATCAGGCAAACATGTAGAAAATAAAGACCTATGGGAAAGATTATATAATCAGTTAAAGAGACATCAAATAACAACACACTGGATTAAAGGACATTCAGGACATCCTGAAAATGAGTACTGTGATAAAATAGCAAAACAAGAGGCTTTAAAATTTAAAAATGAAAAAAAATAAAGTTAAAACAATCTATATATGTAATAATTGTGGATCAACCTATCCAACATGGGTAGGAAAATGCAATGAGTGTGGGAGTTATAACTCTGTTATTGAAGAAATAAAAGAAGAAAAGAAGAAAAGTTACACAACTTATTCAACATCTATATTATTAGAGCCTATAACTGAAATTAAAAAAAATATTTCTTTAGAAAGAAAAAAAACAGGATTTTTTAGTTTAGATAATGCTTTAGGTGGTGGTTTAGTAGAAGGTCAAGTTGTTCTAATTTCAGGAGAGCCAGGTATTGGAAAATCTACCCTTTTACTTCAAATTTCATCCTATTTTGCAGAAAAAGAAAAAATACTATATATATCAGCTGAAGAATCTCAACAACAAATATACATAAGGGCTGAAAGATTAAATGCAATTAAAAATAATCTATATGTTTTATCTGAAACAAACTTTGAAACGATAATATCTGCAATAGAAAATTTAAACCCTTCCTTAATTGTACTCGATTCTATTCAAACAGTTTATTCTGAAAGTTTAGAGTCTGCCGCAGGTTCTGTAAGTCAAGTAAAGTATATAAGTGGTAAAATAACAGAGATATCAAAATCAAAAGGAATTACATCACTTATAGTAGGACAGATTACAAAAGAAGGAAGTATAGCAGGACCAAAGGTTTTAGAGCATATTGTTGATACAGTAGCCCAGTTTGAAGGTGAAAGAGGTTATGGTTATAGAATATTAAAAATAGTAAAAAATCGCTTTGGTTCATCTGGGGAAATAGCAGTATTTAGTATGACAGATAAAGGTATGGAAGAAGTTTCAGAACCTTCAGCATTCTTTTTATCAGAAAAACCAAAAAATGAACCAGGAAGCGTTATATTTCCATATGCAGAAAGCTCAAAACCTATACTTGTAGAAGTTCAAGCACTTGTATCTAAGACATTTTTCCCAGTTCCACAAAGAAAATCACAAGGTATAGATTTAAATAAATTAGCTATATTAACAGCTGTAATAGAAAAAGAGTTAAAGATAAACCTAAAAGATAAAGATATCTTCATAAATGTAGTTGGTGGAATAAACATAGATGAACCAGCTGTAGACCTTGCAGTAGCGACTGCCATATACTCATCTTATATAAACAAACCATTAGACAATTTAGCAGTATTTGGAGAGATAGGTCTTACTGGTGAAGTTAGATCAGTACACTTTTTAGATTTAAGAGTAAAAGAATGTGAGAAATTTGGTATAAAAAATATTATTTGTCCAAATTTTGGGAAAACAAACACAATAGGAATAAAAAAATTAAGCCAAATTAAAGAAATAATAAAATAAAAATCATACTAATTAAGCATTTGAATATATAATATTTATTTAAAACTTTGTAGGAGCTTAAAACTATGCAGAAAAAAAGAGGAGCAGATATAGTTGTAGATGTTTTAATACATGAAGGTGTAGATACTATTTTCGGACTTCCTGGCGGTGCCATTATGGAAGTATATGATGCTTTATTTGATGCACCATTTAAAAATGTTCTAGCAAGACATGAACAAGCTGCTTGTCATATGGCAGATGGTTATGCAAGGGCTACAGGAAAAGTAGGTGTAGTAATAGCTACATCTGGACCAGGTGCAACAAACCTTGTAACAGGATTAGCAACAGCTTACATGGACTCTATACCGTTAGTAGCGATAACAGGTCAAGTACCAAGACATTACATAGGTACAGATGCATTTCAAGAAGCTGATGTTATAGGTATTACAAGACCAATAACGAAACACAACTTTTTAGTTACAGATATAAAAGATTTACCAGTAATATTAAGACAAGCCTTTTATATAGCAAGAACTGGTAGACCAGGACCTGTACTTGTAGATATACCAAAAGACATAACTCAACAAGTATCAGAATTTAAAATACCTACAGATGAAGAGGTAAAAGAATCCCTTCCAGGTTACAATCCTCATATAGAAGGAAATCCCGTTCAGATTAAAAAAGCAGCAGAATTAATAAGAAAAGCAACTAAACCAGTTTTATATGTTGGTGGTGGAGCAATAATATCAAATGCAGCAGAAGAAATTTACAAATTAGCTCATTTAACAAAAATACCTGTAACAACTACAAATATGGGAAAAGGTGCCTTCCCAGAAACAGATCCATTAGCTTTACATATGCTTGGTATGCATGGAACTTACTATGCAAATATGGCTGTTTACAACTGTGATTTACTTATAGCTGTAGGTGCAAGGTTTGACGATAGGGTAACAGGTAAGATAAATGAGTTTGCTCCAGAAGCAAAAATTATTCATATAGATATAGATCCAGCCTCTATTAGTAAAACAATAACTGTTGATGTACCGATAGTAGGTGATGTAAAAACTGTTTTACAAAAACTTATAAAAGAGTTAGAAGAAAAACCTGTAGAATGGATAGCTGCAAGAGATAATTGGTTAAAACAGATAGAAGAATGGAAAGAAAAACACCCACTTAATTATAGAAAATCAGATAAAATTATTAAACCACAGTATGTTATAGAAGAAATTCACAATATAACAAACGGAGATGCTATCATATCTGCAGGTGTTGGACAACATCAAATGTGGGCTGCAATGTTTTATAAATATAGTTATTCAAGACAGTTTTTAAACTCAGGTGGACTTGGGACAATGGGTTTTGGATTTCCAGCAGCAGTTGGTGCTAAAATAGGGAGACCAGAAAAAACAGTTTTTGCGATAGAAGGAGATGGTTCATTTATAATGAATGTTCAAGATTTAACAACTGCTGTACAATACAGAGTACCTGTTAAAATAGCTATAATAAACAACGGATTCCTTGGAATGGTAAGACAGTGGCAACAGTTTTTCTATGATAGCAGATATGCAAGTGTATGTTTATCTGTTCAACCAGATTTTGTTAAACTTGCAGAAAGTTTTGGAGCATTAGGTTTAAGAGCAACAAAACCTTCTGAAGTTAGAGAAGTTTTAGTAAAAGCAATGGAAATAAACGATAGACCTGTATTAATAGACTTTGTTGTAGATAGAGAAGAAAATGTTTTACCTATGGTTCCAGCAGGTAAAAGCTACAGAGAGATGATACTTACGCCTAAGCAAAAAGGTGAAGCAGAAACTATGTATTTAGTGGGGTAATAAAATGAATGAAATTAAAGTTTTAAAAGTAAGACCAGAGCTAGAGAAAAGAGTAAGAAAACATATAATAACTGTAAAAGTGCTACATAACTTTGGTGTACTTGCAAGAATTACTGGTTTATTTGCAGGAAGAGGTTATAACATAGAAAGCTTGACAGTTGGAAGGACTCATGAACCAAACATTGCAAGAATAACAATAGTAGTTGATGGAGATGAAAGGGTAATAGAACAGATAATAAAACAACTTAGAAAATTAGTAGAAACATTAAGAGTAAGAGATATTACAGATCTATTACATATAGAAAGAGAGTTAGCACTTATTAAAGCATACACAGCAGACGATAGAACAAGAGATGAAATAATGAGGTTGGTAAATATTTTTAGAGCTAAAGTCGTAGATGTTTCTACTGATACTTACACTATCGAGATAACAGGGGATAATGAGAAGATAGAGGCATTTATAAACTTAATTAGACCTTTCGGAATAAAAGAAATGGCAAGGACAGGAACGTTAGCAATGGTTAGAGAATCTGCAAATATAAGATTAGATAAGGGGGAATAATGAAAAAATTTGTACTGTTAGCTTTAGTTTCTACTGCTGTTAATGCACAAGAGATAGGTTTAGCAAAAACAAACGTTGAAAACCTTCCAGAAAGTTATTCAGAAGTTTTTACTAAATTTTTAGCTGATACTTTAGAATCTGCAGAACTTGTTCAAAAAAATAAAAACTATCTTTTTACCATTTATCCATCTATAAGTTGGGAAGGAAAAGCTTACAATATATGTTTTAAAACTTACAAAATAGATAACTTGTATTCTTCATCTTGTATAACTGTAAACTATGCAGAGGATATATACGATAGATTAAAAACAATATCAAATAATGAGTTTTTCAAAATAAAAAATATACCTCCTCAAAGTATAAGTATAAAAGTAAAATTAGATAAACCACTTACATATAACAAAGTTAAAATAGTTTCTTCAAAAGGAGATAATTTAACAAGATACGTATCTGTTTTTAAAGAAGGAGATACTAATATAGACTTAGGAAATGTAAATGCAAATTTAAATATAATATTAATTCCAGAAGAAAAAACTGGAGAAGTTTTTAAACTACTTTTAGAAAACAAAAAAATAGAAAAATTAATTACAACTTTTTAATGTTATAATAATAAAAAAACTTTGGAGGAAAAAATGGCAAACATTTACTATGATGAAGATGCATCCTTAGAGTACTTAAAAGATAAAACTGTAGCTATAATAGGATATGGAAGTCAAGGTCATGCCCATGCATTAAACTTAAGAGATAGCGGCGTTAGAGTAATAATAGGACTTTTAGCAGGTAGTAGGTCCATAGAGAAAGCAAAAGCTGAAGGATTTGAAGTTTATATGCCAGATGAAGCTGCAAAAAAAGCAGATGTAATTATGATTTTAACACCAGATACAGTTCAACCAGCATTATATCAATCTGCAATTCTTCCAAACCTTGACGAAGGCAATGTTCTTGCTTTTGCTCATGGTTTCAACATCCATTTTGGTCAAATTGTACCACCTTCTTATGTAGATGTATTTTTAGTAGCTCCAAAAGGTCCTGGCCATTTAGTTAGATGGATGTATGAAGAAGGTAAGGGAGTTCCTGGATTGTTTGCTGTTTATCAAGATTTTACTGGAAAAGCAAGAGAAATAGCTATGGCTTATGCAAAAGGAATTGGTGCAACAAGAGCTGGCTTAATAGAAACAACATTTAAAGAAGAAACAGAAACAGATTTATTTGGAGAACAAGCTGTTTTATGTGGTGGTGCAACTGCATTAATAAAAGCTGGATTTGAAACATTAGTAGAAGCTGGCTATCAACCAGAAGTTGCTTACTTTGAATGCTTACATGAACTTAAATTAATTGTAGATTTAATATATCAATATGGGATATCTGGAATGAGATACTCTATATCAGATACAGCAAGATACGGTGATGTAACAAGAGGAAAAAGGGTTTATGAAGTAGTAAAACCTATCTATAAGAAGATCCTTGGGGAAATACAAGAAGGTGAATTTGCTAAGGAATGGATTTTAGAAAACGTTGCAAATAGGCCACATTTCAATGCATTAGTTAAAAAAGATGAAGAACATCCAGTTGAAAAGGTAGGTAAAGACTTAAGAAAAATGATGCCTTGGTTAGGTGGTAAAGGATTATAATTAACAAGGTTAAATAATGAATTTAACATCAAAAAGAAAACATTTAAAAAAGATATACGAGCCTGTTGGTGTCCTCCTTGCAAGGAAGACCAAAATAACACCAAATATAATAACAGTAATATCTGTCGTAATTGGAACATTGGCAGCTTTATCCTATTTTAACGGGAAACCGTTAATTGGTGCTATATTGATATTTATTAGTGGTTATTTTGATCTATTAGATGGTGTTATAGCAAGGGAGAAAGAAAAAGCATCAAAATTTGGAGCTGTCTTTGATTGGATAGCAGATAAGTTTGTTGACGGATTTTTACTATTCTTTATTGGAATAACCTATTCTACACCACATTTAACAGCAATAGCTATAACAACAAGTATGCTTCATACATTTATAAAACCTGTCTCTTATGCAGAAATTGGTTTTTCTAATAGAAACAAAGGTAAAATAGACGATCCATTAGAAGGGGTAGGTTTCTTTGGAAGGCCAGAAACATTATTGACAATAATTATATTTTCAATATTTGAACAATTTAAAATATTCGGTGGACTTGAATTTGGCTATGTTTTAATTGCATCTTTAACAACACTCTCTTTATTACAACGAATAGTGTACCTATATATAAAATACAATAAGGATTACGATTAATAAGAGGAATATCATGAAAAGACCATATATAATTATTCTTTCAGAAGTTACAGTAGATGGGAAACTTACAATTTCAAAAGGTATCTCATCAAAAGAGATAATGAAGTTTATGGATGAAGAAGCAAATAGATACCTTCATGAAACAAGGGCAAAAGTAGACGGTATTATGGTTGGAGCAGAAACAATAAGAACAGACAATCCTTATTTAACAGTTAGATACGTTAAAGGTAAAAATCCAACAAGGGTAATACCAACAGTAACAGCTAATATACCATTAGATTCTAACATTTTAAAAAAAGATGCCCCAACAATAATAGTCACTACAGAATCAGCTCCTGAAGAAAATGTTAAAGCTCTGTCAGAACTTGTAGAAGTTGTTAAAATAGGAAAAGATAAGCTTGACTTTATTAAGATGATGGAATTCCTTTACAGTAGAGGTATACATAATTTAATGGTAGAAGGTGGATCTACGCTAAACTGGCATCTTATAAATATTGGCCTTGTTGATGAGATAAGAATAATACATATGCCATTTATTGTAGGTGGAACAGATACACCAACATTAGTTGGTGGAGAAGGTTTTAAATCATTAGATGAAATTGTGAGACTAAAATTAAGAGCACACTTTATAAGAGGCTCCCATTTAATTACAGAATGGGAGGTTAAATATGAAAGTTAAAATACTATACTTTTCTCAAATAAAAGATAGATTAAAGAAAAGTGAAGAAACTATAGAGTTTAATGGAGAAACAATAGAAGATTTATTAAACTTCCTATCTGAAATTTATCCAGGGTCAAAGGAGATACTAAATAAATCAATGGTTGCAGTAAATGAAAACTACGAAGATAAAAGTTATACCTTAAAAGAAGGTGATACTGTTGCCATCATCCCTCCAGTAAGTGGTGGATAAGCTATTTTTTCATAATTTAATCTTAAATATCCTTTAATATAACTTAGGAATTATTTATATCGAAAATCCAAAAAGATTTTAAAGGAGTTAAGATGAAAGCAGTGTTTTTAGATAGAGACGGGGTTATTAATATTGACAAAGGTTATGTACATAAAATTAAAGATTTTGAATTTTACCCAAATGTATTTAAAGCATTAAAAAAACTTCAAGATGCAGGATTTAAACTTTTTATAGTGACAAATCAATCTGGAATTGCTGTTGGATACTATACAGAAGAAGATTTTTTTACATTAACAAATTGGATGTTAAGCCAGTTTGAAAAAGAAGGAATAAAGATAGAAAAAGTATACTACTGTCCACATCACGAAGGTGGAATAGTTGAAAAATATTCATTTAAATGTGATTGTAGAAAGCCAGAAAGTGGTATGATCAAACAAGCAATATCAGAGTACAATATAGACCCAAAACAATCTTTTTTAATAGGAGATAAAGAGAATGACATATTAGCTGCACATAAGGAAGGTATAAAAGCAGCTTTAGTAAAAACAGGACAAGGTATAAAGTACGTAGAAAATACTACTGCTGATTTTATAGGTGAAGATATATTAGACGTAGTGGAAAATTTTATTATGGTATAATATTTTTTTCAAATTTCACAGTGGAGGAAGATAATGAACCAATTAATAAGAGAGATTGAACAAAAGTATTTACCTGAAGATATTCCAGAGTTTAGACCTGGAGATACTGTCAGATTACACTTAAAAGTTAAAGAAGGTGAAAAAGAAAGAACACAAATTTTTGAAGGATTGGTTATAAGAGTAAGAGGAAGTGGGTTAGGTAAAACATTCACTGTAAGAAAAGTATCTTATGGTGTAGGAATGGAAAGAATTTTTCCTATAGCTTGCCCTTCTATCCAAAAAATAGAAGTAGTAAAACGTGGTATCGTAAGAAGAGCAAAACTTTACTACATTAGAAATCTAAAAGGTAAAGCAGCTAAAATTAGAGAACTTAAAGAATGGGAAATCAAAAAAAGAGCTGCTGAATCACAAGCTTCTAAAGAAAATAATGGATAGTCTTGAAAAAGAATTATATAAAAAAGGATTTAACCTTATAGTAGGTATTGATGAAGCTGGAAGGGGTCCTATCGCTGGTCCCCTTATCATAGCTTCTGTTATATTCAAAAAAAACCAAAAACCTTTTATCTATGCAGATTCAAAAAAATTAACAGAAAGAAAAAGAGAATACTTTTACAATCAAATATTGGACAATGCTGAAGAAGTAAATATTGTCATTGTTGAAAATACGGAAATAGATGAAAAGGGAATATCAAAAGCTGTAAAAGAAGGTATAGAAGAAAATTTATCTAAACTTAAATCAAACTGGGATGCAGCAATAATAGATTATGTAAAAATCAATAATAGTTCAAATATAATCTCGATAAAAAAAGCAGATGAAATATCTCATACTGTAGCAGCAGCAAGCATAGTAGCAAAAGTTACAAGAGATAGGATAATGAAAAAATATAAAGATATTTATCCATCCTTTTCTTTTGATGTTCATAAAGGTTATCCAACAATACAACATTACCAAGAGATAGAAAAATATGGAATAACACCCATTCATAGAAAAAGCTTTAATTTAAGGGTAAAACATGATTAAAGAAATCATAAAAAAACTTACTGAAAGACAAAACTTAGACGAAAAAGAAGTAGAATATCTTTTCAACAACATAATGGAAGGTAACCTTACAGATGCCCAGATAGGTGCAGCCCTAATTGCCCTTAAGATGAAGGGGGAAACAGTTTCAGAGATATCTACAGCCAGTAAAATAATGAGAGAAAAAGCTATAAAGATAAATGTAAAAGATAAATCAAACCTTATAGATACATGTGGAACTGGTGGCGATAAAGTAGATACATTTAACGTTTCCACTATATCTGCTTTTGTAGTTGCTGGATGTGGTGTTAAAGTAGCAAAACATGGGAATAGGTCTGTATCATCTAAATGTGGTAGTGCTGATTTAATGGAAGCTCTTGGTGTTAAAATCGAACGTTCTCCAGAAGAAGTAGAAAAACAGATAGAGGAGATAGGTTTAGGATTTATATTTGCTCCAGTTTTCCATCCAGCAATGAAAAATGTCATAAGACAAAGAAGGGAGATAGGTGTTAGAACAATTTTTAATATTTTAGGACCTTTGTCAAATCCAACAGAAGCAGATTATCAACTTATAGGTGTGTACGATAAAAACCTTGTAGAACCTATAGCAAATGTTTTAAAAAATCTTGGGTTAAAAAAAGCTTTTGTCGTTCATGGATTGGAAGGTTTAGATGAGGTGTCAATAACATCTGAAACGCTTGTTGGTGAGTTGGATAATGGTAAAGTTAAAATGTATACAGTTAAACCTGAAGATTTTGGTTTAAAAAAAGCTTGTCTTAAAGATATTGAAGGTGGAGATATAAACGAAAATAAAGAGATAGCGCTAAAAATACTTAAAGGGGAAGACTTTTCTCCTAAAACAGATTTTGTAGCTCTAAATGTAGCTTTCGCGTTAAAAGCTGTAAATAAAGTTTCTAATATAAAAGAAGGTATAGAGTTAGCTAAAGAATCTATTTATACTAAAAAAGGTTTTGAAATTTTAGAGAAATTAAGAAACTTTTAAAAGGGGGTTGTTTATGATATTAGAAGGTAAACTTGCATTTATAACTGGAGGAAGTAGAGGGATAGGTAGAGCTATCGCTTTAAAATTGGCTTCTATGGGGGCAGATGTAATTATAAACTACTACAAAAATAAAGAAAAAGCAGAAGAAGTTGCCCAAGAAATAGAAAAATTAGGTAGGAAAGCTTACACAATACAAGGTGACTTTGGTTTAAAAGAAGATATAGATAGGGTTTTTGATAAAATTACAGAAAAATTTGGTTATCTAGACATATTTGTAAGTAATGCAGTAGCTTCTGGTAGAGAAGTTGTTGGTGGCTTTGCACCATTTTTAAGACTAAAAGAAAAAGGTACTTTAAGAATTTACAACATCACAACATTTGGTTTCATATGGTCATCCCAAAGAGCAGTAAAATTGATGGAAGGAAGAGAAGGTAAAATAATAGCTATCTCATCTACTGGAACAAAAGATTACATGCCAAACTATTCAATACATGGTTCAGCAAAAGCTGCATTGGAAACGCTAGTGAGGTATTTGGCTGTAGAAGTAGGACCATTAGGAATAAATGTAAACTGTGTATCAGGTGGACCTATAGATACTGAAGCAATTCAGCTTTTCCCTAACTATGAAGAAGTAAAACAAGGAACTATAAAACTTACACCACTTGGAAGAATGGGGCAACCAGACGATATTGCAGGTGTTGTAGGATTTCTATGTACACCAGATGCAAAATGGATACAAGGTCAAACTATAATTGTAGATGGCGGTCTTTCCTTAGTAAGAGGTCGTTAGTTATAAAACATATTTTTTTCAGAGATTTGTGTGAGGTATCCAAAAAACATGGATGCCTCTTTTAAGTTATCTGCAATATCTAAAGAATAAGATTTCAAAGTAGATAAATTATCCTTTAAATTTTCTATCTCTAACATATTTTGAGCCAAAAAGTCAACTATATCTCTATTGTGAATTTTAAAATTCTCTGGAAATAGAGAAGTATATATCTCTAAGGATGGTAATGTAAATATTATCCAACCAAGGGTAGATAGAGAGATATCGCAAATTTCGTCTATCTTTTTTTTATTATCTATTTCAAATATCTTGTATAGTATATTTGAAATTTTTCTTAAGCTTTCTGAAAAATTCCTAAAAATAAAAATAGAATCTTGAGGAGAAAGGACATCTTTTTCCTTTATAAGACTATCTACTTTCTTCTGCTTAAAATATATAAATGATTCAACTTCATATATCATATAATCTAAAAGTTCTTCCTTCATTTCACCTCTAAATACTTTGATATTAAATTTTTTATCTTTAACATTGTTTTTGTATGTATTTGTGAAACTCTTGACTCTGTTAAACCTAACACTTCACCTATTTCTTTCATATTTAAATCTTCATAGTAGTACAAAGTTATTACTAACCTTTCTCTCTCATCAAGTTCATTTAATATTATATCAGAAAGAATTTCTTTCAACTCTTTTTCTTCTATATACTTTTCAGGTGTATCGTCACATACAGCTACAACTTCCCATAAATGAGTAGAATCATCATCAGAATCAGATATTTCACTATCTAATGAAACCAATATCTTATTTACAGCACTTTCTGCATACTTAATATATTCATCTACATCCATACCTATCTCTTTTGCTATTTCTTCAGC
>JBBIPN010000033.1:0-14287 GCA_037442825.1 Sulfurihydrogenibium sp.
TGTTAAACTTCTTTCTACTTCTGAAAGTCTTACTTTTGATTGTAATAAATCTACTTTTGTAATAAGACCTTCTTTGAAAAATTCTTCCTGTTGTTTATAGATAGATTTTACAGTTTCATACTCTTTTTGATAGATACTTACCAATGATTTTGCTATAAAAACATCTATATAAGATTTAATAACATCTGCTTTAAGATTGTTTTCAATCTCTATATAGTAAAATGTATTGGATTTTATACTATGTTTTGAAATATCTATTTTATTTTCTGTTAAACCTCCTGTATAAAGTGGTTGATTTAAGCCTACGCTAAATGTTAAAAAATCTTTATTTGATTGCTTAAAAGATATTGGAAAATTTGGAATTTTTGTCATTGGTGTTTCATTATAAAACTTTTGATATACGTTTAAATAAACAGTAGGTAAGTATAAATTTAAATCTGCCTTAAGCTGATATTGAGAAGATATTATCTGCTGTTTGTAAGATTTTAGTTCATCGTTATTTTCTATAGCAAGGTTTATAGATTCTTCAAGAGTTATACTATAAGACGTAGAAGAAAAGAAAAAAAATGTTAATGTTATATTTAATATTTTATTTTTCAATTAAATCCTCCGATTGATATATACCTTTAATTATTATATCAATACCTTTTTCAATTTTTTCTAACACTTCTTCTAAATTTAAATTTTTTACAAATATATAGTTTAAAAATGTCTGTCTAAGAAAACCTATGATTAAATCTGCTACTATAGAGGCATCTGTATTTGGTATACTTTCCTTTATAATTTCTATCAATAGATTTTGTAAATCGTTTATCTTTTGTATAAACAACTTTCTAAACTCTTCATTTGAACCACTTAACTGAGTAAAAAATATGTTTGCTATATCTTTATTTTTATAAACTTCCGTAACAAAATCTCTCGAAAAACCTTTTATTTTGGTTGGAAAACCAATATTAACCTTTGAATAAACTTTTAGTTTTTTCATTAAATCTGAATGTAGCTTTTTTACTAACTCAATAAAGATATCATCTTTACTTTTAAAGTATATATAGAAAGTACCTTGAGCTACACCTGCCTTCTCTACAATATCAGATATTTTTGTTTCATAAAATCCTTTTTCGCTGAATATTTCTTTTGCAGCTAAAAAAAGTTTTTCTTTAGTACTAATTCTCAAAGTATATTACTCCTTAAAGTAAGATATAAGACCTCTTTTAATTTTTCTGGTGTGTATACACTGTCTAATCCCCAAGTTTTTGCTGTTGTCTCACATACATGGTTTGCTATTTTTTCAATATCTGAAGATGGAATATTTTCATCCTGTAATGATACAGGCGCACCTATTTTTGCAAACCAGCTTTTCAATGCTTTTATTCCTTCTTCAGCATTTTCTTTACTAAAAATTTCTCTTGCAAATCTTTTAAACTGACCTGTATTTTTATCTTTATACCACCACATCCATGCTGGAATAACGATAGATAAACATGCTCCATGAGGTAAATCGTAAAGTGCTCCTAGGGAGTGTGCTATCATATGGTTAACATATATTCCTCCACCATAACCAAGCCTTGTAATACCATTTAGTGCTAATGTAGCAGCCCACATAAATTCTGCTCTTACTTTGTAATCATAGGGATTTTCTAAAATTTTTTCTGTAGTTTCCATAACTGTTTTTACTATAGATTCTACAAGTCTATTGCTAATATTTGGACATATATTACATGTAAAATACCATTCTATTACATGAGCTATAGTATCTACAGCAGCATATGCTTGATACTGTTTAGAAACACTAAATGTAAGTTCTGGGTTAAGTATAGATACTTTTGGATATATAACCTCTGATGCAATAGAAAGCTTTTCTAACGTTTCTTCATTTGTAATGACAGCATAACCATTCATCTCACTTCCAGTAGCTGCTAGTGTTAATATTGTAAAGATAGGTAAAGCATCTTTTATAACTTTATTGTGGTCTTTAAAGTAATCCCAAATATCTCCTTCAACTTTTACTCCAGCAGCGATAGTTTTCCCTTCATCTAAAACAGAACCACCACCTACAGCTAAAACAGCATCAACATTTTCTTTTTTTGCTTTATCTATGCCTTCCCTTGTATGACTTAAAACTGGATTTGGTTTTACACCTGGATGTTCTACAAATTCTATTTGTGCATCTTTTAAACTTTCAACTACTTTATTATATAATCCAATTTCTTTAATTGAACCTTGCCCATAGACAAATAAAACCTTTTTAACGCCGTAAGATTTTAAAACATTTCCAATTTCTTTTTCTCTACCTTTTCCAAATAATATTTTTGTAGGATTATAAAATTCAAATTCTTTCATCCTTTATTCCCTCCTGAAACTATGTTTTTTAAATCAGTTATTTTATCTATTACAATGTACATAATAGGAATAACAAACAAGCTTATAGTTAGTGCTGTAAATAAACCACCTATCACGGCTAGTGCAAGCGGTTGTCTCATTTCAGAACCTTCTGTTAAACCTAATGCAACAGGTATTAAAGAAGCAAATATTGTAAATGTGGTCATAAGTATAGGTCTTAATCTCTCTTTTCTTGCCTGTAGTATTGCATTTAACGTATCTATTCCTTCTTGTTTTAATTGTATTATTCTTTCTATAAATAAGACACTATCTCTTGTTACTAATCCGATTAAAAGTATTATCCCAAAGTATGTAGTAATGTTTAGTGTATTTCCAGCTATAAGTATAAGTCCAAAAGCACCACTAATAGCAAAAGGAACTGTAAGTAAAACTGTAAATGGATGTATTAAGCTTTCAAACAGTGAAGACAGAATCATGTAAACAGCAATTATTGCAACTAAAAGAGCTAAACTTAAATAACCAAATGTTCTTTTAAACTCTTTTGTTTGCCCTCCTAACTCATAAGTATAACCTGCTGGTAATGAATTTTTTAATAAATTTTCAACTTCAATTGTTGCTTCCCCTACAGACTTACCACCAGTAACGTTAGTATAAAGGGTAAAACTGTACTGTCTATTATAACGATTTATAACGTTATACCCTGGTGATAAATTATAAGTTATAAAGTTTGAAAGTGGTATAAGTTTATTGTCTTTTCCTTTTACGTATATTTTAGATAAATTATCAAAACTTGTTAAGAAGTTCTCATCTGCTTTTATATAAATATCATAACTTTCAGAACCTTTTTCATAACTATCTATCCTATATTTTCCAAAGATAAAATTTAATGTTTTAGCTATATTTTCTACTGAAATACTGTAGTTTAAAGCTTTATCTCTATCTATATCGATTTTAATCTCTGGTTTGTTTATCCTTAAATCCGTATCAACATCTGTATATCCAGGGGTAGTTCTTAACTGAGATTCTAGTTTTGTAGCTAACTTTGATAATTCACTTAAATCTGGACCTTTTATTATATACATTATATCTGCTGACCTTCCAGCCCTTGGACCAACAGCAGAAGGTATATCAATTATAGCTCTTACATCAGAAACTTTAGACAGTTCTCTTCTTAAAGAATCCATAATAACTTTTTGGTGTGGTCTTCCACTACTTCTATCTTTAAGGGTTACAAAGAATATTCCGCCATTTACTTCAGGTCTTCCAGCTATACCTTCCCCAAGTGCCATACCATAACGTAATACATAAGGATTCTTTTCAATAATTTTTTCTATTTCTTTTGCTTTTTTGTCTGTAAAATCAAATGAAGATCCAGTAGGTGTTTCAAATCTAATTAAAAACCTCCCTTCATCTACGATAGGTGTAAACTCCTTAGGTGTTATAGATGCAAGTTTGAAACCTACTAAAATACTTACTATCGATAGAGATATAACTATTAATTTATTATTTAAAGACCATCTTAAAGCCATATCAAATATACTTTCAAATTTATCATAAAATCTTTGAATAACGTTTTTTTCTGATACCTTTACTAAACGAGCTGAAAGCATAGGTGTAAAGCTAAGAGATACAATATAAGATATCGCTATTGCTATAATTAAACCCAAAGCAAAACCAAAGAAAAATTTACCAACTACGCTTTTTATAAATAAAACTGGTACAAATATAGCTATAAGTGAAGCAGTAGAAGCTAATACAGCAAATATAACAATTCTTGTTCCTTTCTCTGCTGCTTCAATTCCTTTCAATCCTTCTTCACTTCTTCTGTATATGCTTTCCATAACAACGATAGCATCATCTATTACAAGTCCAACTGCAACTGCCAATGCAAGTAATGTAAATGTGTTTAATGTTTGACCAAAAAAGTTTAAAAAAGCTATAGCTCCAAGTATTGAAACAGGTATCGCTAAAATTGGTACAAATGTCATTCTAAAACTACCTAAAAAGAAAAATACTACAACAGCTGTTAAAATAGCACCTATTAAAATCTCATGTATAGCATCACTTACACTTTTTTCTATGAAGGTAGAAGCATCAAAGTTAATATCTAACCTTAATCCAGTTGGTAGTTGTTTATTTATTTCGTTCATTTTATCAGTAACTCTTTTTGAAACCTCTACGGTGTTTTCTTTTGCTTGTTTATAGATGATGAGAGCTATTGCAGATTCAGCTTTTTTTGAATCAAAAGCTTTAAATCTTACAGCACTTCTTTTTTCATCGAAGGTAAAATCAGTTTTTCCAACATCTTTTATTCTTATATTGTCTTTTATAATTATATTTTCTATATTCTCTGCTGTCTTTCCTTTTCCGTATACTCTTAGAGTATACTCTCTATCCTTACTATCTACTCTACCGGAAGGAATTTCAATGTTATTTTTTGAAAGTGCATCTACTACATCTAAAGGTGTAAGTTTATAACCAGCTAATTTTAAAGGGTCTATCCTTATCCACATTACATAGTCTCTAAATC
Source organism: Sulfurihydrogenibium sp. (assembly GCA_037442825.1). Lineage (GTDB taxonomy): Bacteria > Aquificota > Aquificia > Aquificales > Hydrogenothermaceae > Sulfurihydrogenibium. The sequence continues at coordinate 4,871 of JBBIPN010000033.1, forward strand.
CACCTAAATCTACTTCACCTACACCTTTAATCCTTTCGAACTCTCTTTTTACTACTTTATCAGCAAAATAACTTAATGTTCCATAATCTACATTTCCATGAAGTAAAATAGCCATTATAGGTGCCATTGAAGTATCTACTTTTCTTACAATTGGTGGATCAGCATCTTTTGGTAACTGTCTTTGAACTCTATTAACAACATCCCTTACTTCTTGAGCTGCAATATCTATGTCTTTATTTAAATCAAATATAATTGTTATCCTTGATAATCCTGTATAACTTGAAGAAGATACAGCTTCTATACCACTTATAGTTGCAAGTTCATCTTCTATTACTTTTGTAATATTTGTATCTACAACATAAGGATTTGCTCCTTTATAAGTTGTTGAAACAGATACAATTGGAAAATCAACATCTGGATTTCTGTCTACCGGAATATATTTCAAACTGTATAAACCAGCTATTATGAAAGCCAATATAAACATCCAGGAAGTAATAGGTCTTCTAATAAAAAATCTATACATAATAAAAGCTCCTAATATTGTTTTAATTGTTTAATTATATTATATGACTGATAAATCAGTCAAGATAAAATATTTCTAAAAATTAGAAATGTCTTTATTAATTATTATTGATACTAAAAAGTTTATCTCTCAAAGTAATCTTGTGATCAATTATACATTTATTTAGTATATTAATATAGAATCTATTGACGAAACAAAAATAAGATTTATATTTTTTTATATAAAAAATTATATAAGGAGGTGTAAATGATGGACAGAAGATTAATCCCAGCAATAGCAATTTCACCATTAAGAGAGTTAGCAAGATTAGAAAATGAGATTAACAGATTCTTAAAGGAATTTTTACCTGCGGAAGCTCAAACTGTAGAAGTAGTCACATGGTCTCCAAGGGTAGATGTTTATGAAAAAGATAATAACATCATTGTTGAAGCTGAAATCCCAGGTGCTAAAAAAGAAGATATAGAGGTTAAAATTAAGGATAACGCTTTAATAGTAAAAGGTGAAGTTAAAAAAGAAGAAGAAAAGAAGGAAGAAAGTTATCACAGAAAAGAAAGATTCTATGGAAAATTTGAAAGAGTTATATCTTTACCAACAGATGTAAAAGTTGAGGAAGCAAAAGCAGAATACCAAGATGGTGTACTTAAACTAACAATTCCAAAAGCAGTTCAAGAAAAAGAAGTAAAAATTGAAATAAAATAAAAAAACTATCAGCCTACCTAAAAAGGTAGGCTTTTTTTTCATTTGGTATCATTTTTAAGTCATCTTATAAAAAATATCAAAACCATCTGATATAATATTTTCATTATTGAAAAATTTTAGGAGTGTTTATGTTTAGAAAAGCTTTTACTTTTATTTTTACATTAATTATATTTGCTTTTTCATATGCAGATAGTATTATAGTAGCTAAAAAAGGTAACGCTACTTATATTCAGTATTCTCAATTTTTATTAGCACAAGGTGAAACGGTTATAGGTCCTATACAGTTACTTGTAGGTGCAGATATTGGTAATATATTGATTAAACCTTCCAACAGTGATATTAAAGTTTTAGGATACATATCAGAACCAGCATCTAATAATCTACTTGAAAATCTTGTAGGCAAAACTATTTCAGTAGAAGGTGAAGGAAGAGTAATAAGAGGAACAGTAATATCTGTAAAAGATGAATTTATAACATTAGATACAAAAAATGGTGTTGTTATAATAACTATTCCAAAATTCCCAAATAGGATATCATCTTCTTTAAAATGGCAAGATTTACTGTCTCCAAGGATAACTATAAAACTTTCATCTAATAAACCAACAAATGCTGGAATAAATCTAATATATCCAATAACTGGTTTTCAATGGGATGTAGTATATTCAGCTGAAATATCAGGTAATAAAGTTATATTAAATGGGTTCTATAAAATAATAAACTCTACACCTGTAAAATTAAATGATGTCAATCTCTATATAAAAGATGGTGAGAAAGTTATAAAACTTCAAGAAAACGTTATTTTTGAATCGTACACATCAAAAAATATTTCTATAGATAAAGTTATTTTACCTTTGCAAAAGGAGATTAAAATAAATTCAGAAAAGTACTTTCCTGATGGTAAAGTAGCTTTTTATAAAAATAATGTATACATTGGAAACGGTATTATTGTTAATAAAATACTTAAATTACCGTGAGTAAAACTTTATACGTAGTAGCTACACCTATTGGTAATTTAAAAGATATAACTTTTAGAGCTATTGAAGTACTAAAAAATGTTGATTATATAGCCTGTGAAGATACAAGAGAAACGTTAAAGCTTTTACTTAATTATGGTATTGAAAATAAACAGCTTATAGTATACAACGATTACAATGAAAATATAGTTGCAGATAGAATAGTTGATTTACTGAAAAATCATGATGTTGCCTTAGTTAGTGATGCAGGAACTCCTTCCATATCTGACCCTGGTTATAGAGTAGTAAAAAAAGCTATAGAAAATGGTATTAAAGTAGTTCCAATACCAGGTCCATTTGCAGGTATTACGGCTTTGTCTGTTTCTGGATTACCTACAGATAAATTTTTATTTGTAGGTTTTTTACCAAATAAGAAAAATCAAAAAAGAGAAGACTTAGAATACTATCTTAGTTTAAATATTACATTAATTGTTTATGAAAGTCCAAAAAGAGTGATAGATACGTTAAAGTTAATAGAAGAGATAAATAGTAATGTGAATGTAGTTATTGCAAAAGAGTTAACAAAGATACACGAAGAATTTATTCGTGGTAATCCTTCTGAAATATTAGCTTACTTTTCTAAAAATCCAGATAAAATAAAAGGTGAGTTTGTAATTCTTATAGAACCTGTAGGTGAAAAGGAGTTAGATTATGAAAAAATAAAAGAAAAAATTAAAACCTTAAAAAACAAGAATCTTTCAACAAAAGAAATTGCTCAAATATTGGCTACAGAATTTAAAATTTCAAAAAGTAAAGCTTATAAATTAGTTTTAGATTTCTAATTTATATATATCTTTCTTAAATGTAAGTTTTGGTGTTTTTTTCATTCTTATCTTTTTTCCTAATATAAAACGAATATGACCACTACTTTTATTTAAAGATTCTAAAATACTATCTTCATCTTTTAAAGCTGAAATATAAACATCAGCTTGACTTAAATCAGATGTTGTATCTACAAAACTTACTGTTATAAAATTATCCCTTGATATATTAAACTCTTCACTTATAATTTCAGAAATTTCTTTTTTTAAAAGCATATTTACTTTTTCCATTCTAAAAGATTTTTCTCTCATTTTTAACCACCTTTATATTAATCTCTTATGTATATTTATATACAGATGTGGGAAATTTTCATCAATAAAATTAATAATACTGTTTAACGTTTTCTCTGTTTGAAATTTATCAGGTGTTACTGTTACAACAGCTACTAATGCTGATTGCCATAAATCTTGATTATCTATCTCAGAAACAGAAACGTTAAATCTTGACTTTAGTTTTTCTTTTAATGACCTTATAACCATTCTTTTTTCTTTTAAATTAGTTGCCTCAGGAATATGTATCTCTAAAACTAAACTACCTATTATCACTGTTTATAACCTCAAAGAGTTTAATAAAATCTTCAAAAGTAAGTTCTTCAGCTCTTGATGTTGAATTAATATTTACTTGTTTTAGAATTTCTTCATCAATTTTTGTTCTTAGCATCTTTCTTCTATTTTGGAAAATATTGGATATAAAATTTTTATACTTTTTAATATCTTTTATAGGTATATTTTCTTTTGGAGATATTTTTACAACTGCAGATGTTACTTTTGGTGGTGGTGTAAAGAATCTTGCTGGTACACTCATAATGTAATCTATATTAAAAAATGTCTGAATAAAAACAGATAAAAATGTGTAATCCTTTGTTTTTGGTTTTGCTATAAGCTTTTCTGCAACTTCCTTTTGTATCATAAAAACACACCTTTCTAATATATCTATATAAAATACACAGTTAACAATGATTAAAGATGCTACATTATAAGGTAAATTTCCAACAAGTTTTATCTTATGACCTTTTGCAATGTCATATAAATTTATCTTTAGGAAATCGTGCTTTATTAAACTAAAATTTTTATAATCTTTAAATTTCTCTTCTATTAAATCATAAACAGATTTATCTATCTCTACACCATAAAGATGATAAGGATTTTTAGAAAGGATAACCTCTGTTAAAAATCCTGTCCCTACACCTACTTCAATAATTATATCTTCTGAAGATATATTTATAGCTTTAACTATCTCTTCTGCGACATTTTTTGAGTTTAGAAAGTGTTGCCCAAACTGTTTTTTTGCTCTAACTTTGTTCAATTTCTTTACACTTTTGAAGTATTATATTCTTCACACTATCTTTTATATCATCTCTACCTAAAGCAAAATCTATAATAGCTTCTATATATCCTACTTTATTACCTGTATCATGTCTAAAGCCATCTATGTTTTTAGCATATATAACTTCTTTTTCTCTTAACTTTGCTAAACCATCTGTAAGTTGAAGTTCTCCACCTTTACCTATTGGCGTTTCTTCCAATGCTTCGAAAATATTTGGTGTTAATACATACCTACCGATTATAGCTTTTGTTGAAGGTGCTTCTTCTATAGATGGTTTTTCAACTAATTTATCAACTAATATTATACCTTCTGTAATTTCTTTACCATCAACTATTCCATATTTATTTACATCTTCCCTTTTTACTTCCATTGTGCCAATTACAGATTTACCAAATTTATAGTAAATATCTATAAGCTGTCTTATACCTGGAACATCACTTTTTATAATCTCATCTCCAAGTAAAACTGCAAAAGGTTCATCTCCAACGAGACTTTTTGCTGTTAATACAGCATGCCCTAATCCAAGTTGTTCTTTCTGTCTTATATAAACAAACTCTGCCATGTTGCTAATGTTTCTTATTATTTCTACTTCTTCTTCTTTCCCAGTTTTTAGTAAAACTTGTTCTAACTCTGGATAGTAATCAAAATAATCTTCTATAGCCCTTTTATGTCTCCCAGTCACAAATATAATTGTTTCTATACCAGAATTTATAGCTTCTTCAACTATATAATGTATAATGGGTTTGTCTATAAGGGGCATCATCTCTTTAGGTGTTGACTTTGTTGCAGGTAAAAACCTTGTCCCAAATCCAGCTACAGGTATAACTGCTTTTTTTACTTTTTTCACTCTTGTAATCTCCTTAAAACTTCTCCATAAAACTTTGTTAAATCCCCTAAGTTTAGTCTAAATCTATCTTTATCCATCTTTTCACCAGTTTTTGCATCCCAAAATCTACAAGTATCTGGTGATATTTCATCAGCTAATACTATTGTTCCATCTTGTAATCTTCCAAATTCAAGTTTAAAATCTACAAGAATAATATTATGTTTAATTAAAAATCCTTTTAATATACTATTGACAGATAATGCTATTTCTTTAATTTCTGATATATCTTTTTCATCAGCTAATTTCATCATATAAATGTGTTCTTGACATATAAGTGGGTCTCCTAATTGGTCATTTTTGTAATAAAACTCTATAACTGGTGGACTAAACTCTGTTTTTTCTGAGATAGCAAGTCTTTTAACTATACTTCCAGTAGCAATATTTCTTACTACAACTTCTATTGGTATAATTTTTGTTTTATATGCTAACATCTCTCTATCAGAAATTTGTTTAATAAAATGAGTTTTAATATTTGAGTTGTTTAAAAGTGTAAAAAATATAGAAGATATTTTATTATTTAAAACACCTTTACCTTCTATTACATCCTTCTTTTGAGCATTAAATGCTGTAGCTTCATCTTTAAAGTAGATTATAACTTTATCTGGTTCCTCTGCTTGGTATATTATTTTAGCTTTTCCTTCATATAATTTTTCCATTTTTCACCTCTATAGACTTTCTTTTGCTAATAATGATAAATATCTATAATTTTGATTATTTTTAACCATTTCCAATATTTTCCTTGCTTCTTCATAATTTCCTTCTTTTTTCAAAATAAATGCAGATATTATCTGACTTGATAAATAGTTATAGCTTTTAGAATCTATTGATTTTAAGTAATCTTTTGATGTTTTTAAATCACCATTTTTATAACTTAGATAAGAAAGATACTCTTTAAAACCAGAAGATATATCCGTTTCGAGTAAGTTTGAAATCTGTTTAACACTTTCTAAATCTTCTAAATTACTTTCCCTCTTTAGAAGAATTTTGTACGCTAAAACAACTTTATAGTAATCTGTATCTTTATAATTTTTTTCAAAATTGCCAATCTCTTTTTCAGCTTCTGCTAGTTTATTATCTGATATTAGTTGTGATATTTTTGTTAGTTCTACAGAAGCTTTTATTTTTTTCTGTAAATCTAACTCTTTTTTATAGTAATAACCTGCAAATATAATTAGTAGAATAACTAAAGATATAAGGATAGTTTTTATTTTTTTCTTTAAAATATCGTATATTCTATAAATTTTATACTCTAACTCTAAATCAACGTCTTTTTCAATTGGAAGCTTTTCTTTTTCCATTGGAACCTCATAATTTTTTAAATATATTTTATCATAGTTGATATAAACTATTTCTGTTATAATTTTTACTAGAATTTTTTTCTATTGAAGGAGTTAAATATGATAATGAGATATTTCTCTGTAAAGGAAGCAAATAGTATATTACCTCAAATTAAAGTATTAGTTGAAGAAATAGTAGAAAAAAGAGAAGAGATATATAAAAATTTAGCTATTTATGAAGAACTTAAAGAAGTAGAAAATTTAAACAAAATAGAACAGTTGGAGCTTTTATATGCAAAAAGTATGGTTAAATTGTTAGATGATGAGATTAAAGAGCTTGTGGAAACAATTCAAAATTTTGGTGTTTTAGTAAAAAGTATAGACCCTGTTGTCCTAGACTTTCCAGCAAAAAATGAAGATGAAGATATATTTTTATGTTGGAAAGAAGATGAAGAACAGATACTTTTTTGGCATGGAATATATGAAGGTTTTAATGGTAGAAAACCTATCTCTCTTTTAGCAAAGAACCAAAAGAGATTTTTCTAATTTTTTACGAAAGGAAAATTATAGTAAATATCTAATATATTAATCATAACATATATATTTTTATATCTTTTGTTTGTTGATATATTATAATCTTCCCAAAATCCAAATGTGAGACTCCAACATACTCTATTCCAATTAAGATTAAAAGATTTCCTTTGAATATATCCATATTTAATATTATTTATAATATTTACATTTAAACTAAAATTTTTATAATTAGCAGAAATACTATTTGAAAGCTGTTTTTGAGCTGTTTCGTAGTTAGTACCTTTGTTATGTGAATAACTTAATGAGTAAGTAATATAATTATTTATAGGAAAAGATAAGGAAGATATCGATCTGATCATATATTTTTTCTCTAAGTCGTAAAATATTGTACTATCTAAACTATATTTATCAATATTTAATAAAATACTATTTTTTAAAGGTTTTATGTGTGAGTAATAAATATTATCTCCTATGAAATAATAATTAAGAAATGTATATCCTTGAGATAGTTCCCATCTTAAAAAGTTATTATTTTTAAAGTTTAAGATGTTATAAAGTTGAAATGTTAAATCCTTTTTTTCGTTAATTCTATCTACTATATCATAGTACGGTAAATTAGATTGGTCTATATTATTTATATATTCAAAGATAATTTTTGGTATTATTAAATGATTGAAATTTTTATAACTTTTTATAAAGGTAGTATGTAATGAATCTTTGATAGGTATTAAAAATCTTCTATCTAAGGTATTATTATCTTTTGAGTTTATATATAAAGTAAATTCAGGTGAAATTTCTAAATTGTTTATAAACTTTCCAAAGTATGTATAATTAGATAATCTTAATATGTTATCAGACCTTATACCTGAAGTACCTTCTTCCCTATAAAAGTAAGTGTTATCAGATAGAAAATCATAATAAATAGGTAAGTCAAAGAGTTTTGATTCTTTCCAGTAAAATCTAATTTCTGGCAATCTTTGTAAAGTACTTTTATTGTTTGGTGTTGTTAAATCATAAAAATAATCAAAACTTAGCTCTAATTGATATTTATCTGTTTCATTCCTTCCCATTAAATAGGATTTTGTAAAAGATGTATACTTAATTTGAGAATCATTGTATAAATCTTCAAAGAAATATCTATCACTTATAAAATCTAACTTTGTAAAAAATTGCCAATCTTGAAAGTATGAATAGTTTGTTTCTAAATAAATTCTATATCTATTACTAAGTGGTGTTTGAGTTCTATTTTGCCACCATTCTTTACCTTCATTTTCCTTAAAAAAATCTATTTTTGATAATAGTTTTATATTTTTATCAAACATTTTTCTGTATTCAATAGAACTTCCAACACCTTGTTTATTCCTATAATCTAAAGTAAATGTAGTATCAGAAGAATCATTTATAACTATGAATAAAGGTTGTTTATATATAAACGTGTTATATGTATCTTTACCTATTGTAGGTGTAAGAAGTCCAGATTTTCTATTAGTTGTTGGGTAAGAAAAATAAGGTGTATATAAAATAGGTATTTTACAGAAATTAAATCTCATATTGTAAGCTTGAAGTTTATCTTGTTCTTTTATTTTTCCTGAAGATGCTTTAACATTCCAATCATACTGAGAAGGTGGACAAGCTGAAAATTCTCCACTTGTAAAGTAGTATACATCTTTTTCCTTCTTTAAATATTTTCCCTTTACAAAATATTTTTTCTCAACAATACCATCATAATCGTACATCTCACCTGTATCATTTTCAAAATCAAACCACCCAGAATTTGCATATCCTTCAAAAGTATCTGTTTTAATATAAAATTTTTCTGGTAAAGCTGCTTTTTTTGTTTCTGTGTTGTATATAACTTTACTAGACTTTAAAATCTTGCTTTGAAATGTGATAATAACATTTCCACTAGCTGTTAAAACTTCTTTATCTTTTTCTAATTTATCTGCTTCTATACTAACATTTTCTAAAGCAAAGGAAAAGTTTATAATAAATAATATTAATATTATCTGCAACTGTTACCTCTGATATTTTTTTAAAAGCTTTTATATTATACAACAAGGAGAACTAAATTGAGCAAACCAAGAGAATGGCTAAGGGAAAAAAGTATAGCGAAAAAGGTTTTAACAGAATCTAATTTAATTTTAGAAGTTGTAGATGCAAGAATACCATACGAAACAAGGAATTCTGTAGTAGAAAATTTAGCTAAGGAAAGGAATAAACAGCTTATTGTTGTTTTAAATAAGTCTGATTTGGTACCGAGAGATTTTGTTTTAGATATAAAAAAAGAGATAGAAAAAGAATTTCCAACTGTTATCTTTTCAGCTCATAAGAATATAG
>JBBIPN010000034.1:0-13950 GCA_037442825.1 Sulfurihydrogenibium sp.
TATATCATTTCATAATCTTAATCTCTCTAAAATAAATTATTTATTGATATATTTTTTTTCATAATCAAACGTGTCTTTAACTATATTGAAATTTGTAAAGTAGAAAAACATCTCTGTATCGCCTTTACTGTATTCACTGTATAGATAATCTATGTTAGCTGTTTTTGCAAAATATCTATCAATATTTATTTCTATAACATCGATATTGTATATTGGTTCTGCTCCCTATTTTTTAGAGTATACTCCTATTGATTGAAGTTTTTCATTGTTTAATTTTCCATCCTTGTTTTTATCAAATAATCTCAGTTTATTAATATTTTTTATTACTGCATCGTAGTTTATAAGATGTAGTTGAAAGTCTTTTTTATTTTCTACAAATTTGGTAATTATTAAGAAAGCTAAACTTATGATAAGTAAAATAGATATTTTATTATTACTTATATTGTTAATTTAGAAACGGAGGAGGAGGGATTCGAACCCCCGGTGGGCTGTCAACCCACAAGTGATTTCAAATCACCCGCATTCGTCCACTCTGCCACTCCTCCATATTAGAGATATAAATTATAATCTAAAAAAATTAAATTTGCAAGTTTTTATATAAGATGACTTTATCTGCTGAATATAGAAATTCTTTATAGTGTTTTTTTAAGATATAATTATATTACATATATAAAAAATTTAGGAGAAAAAATGTTTAGAGTTGCAATTGTTGGAAGACCAAATGTAGGGAAATCTTCACTTTTCAATAGATTGATAGGAAAAAGAAAGTCTATTATAGAAGATATACCAGGTGTAACAAGAGATAGGATTATATCAACAACCCAGTGGAGAGATGTAAAATTTGAGGTTGTGGATACTGGTGGTTATATAACAGATGATAAAGACCAATTTTCACCTTATATTAGAAAACAAGTTGAAAAAGAGTTGGAACTTTCTGATTTATTTGTTTTTGTAGTAGATGGGAAAGAAGGTTTAACAGAATTAGATAAAGAAATTGCAAATATACTTCGTAAAACAGAAAAACCAGTAATAGTTGCAGTAAACAAAATAGATGACCCTCAAAAAGAAAAGTTGGCTTATGAATTTTACGAACTTGGGTTTGATAAAGTGGTACCAATATCTACAATTCAAAAGTTAGGTGTAGCAGATTTATTAGATGAAATTTATAAATACATTCCAGATTATGAAAAAGGTTTAGAAGAGGAAGAAAAAACAGAGGAAGTTAAAGATTATATAAGAGTTGCTATTGTTGGAAAGCCAAATGCAGGTAAATCTTCTCTATTAAATGCTATACTAAGGGAGGAGAGATCTTTAGTTTCTGATATTCCTGGAACAACAAGAGATACAGTAGATACTCTATTTGAAAAGGATGATCAAAAGTTTTTGTTTTTAGATACAGCTGGGATAAGAAAAAAATCAAAGGTTGAGTATGGTGTAGAGTTTTTTTCCGTAGGAAGATCTATTGAAGCTCTAGAGAAATCTGATGTAGTTGTCCTTGTTATAGATGCTACACAAGGAGTTACAGAACAAGACACGAAAATAGCAGGTCTTATACAAAGAAAATATAAACCAGCTGTTATTGTTATAAATAAAATAGACACTTTAGAAGAAAAAAATATCGAAAAAATTAAAAAGCAAGTTAGGGAAAAACTTTATTTCATTAGTTATGCACCTATTGTTTTTACTTCTGCAAAAAATAAAGTAGGAATAGAAGAGTTAATAAAACAGATAGTTTATGTATACAATCAAGTTTGGAAGAGAGTAGGAACAGGACAGTTAAATAGAGCTATAAAGCAGATACAAAGTCTTAGACAACCTCCTTCTTATCAAGGAAAACCATTAAAAATATACTACGCTACTCAACTTGAGGGAAAACCACCAGCATTTTTACTTTTTGTAAACAAAGTCGAAGGCTTTAAAGAAAATTACATTAAATTTTTAGAAAACAATCTAAGAAAGTTATTAGGTTTTGAAAATACACCAATAAAACTAATCTTTAAAGGGAAAGAAAAAGATAAAGAGTAAAACCTCTATGATAAAATATAAATCCTAAATTTTATTAGGGGTAAAAATGTTAGCATATGCGTTACAGCTTAATTTAGAGTTAGGAAATATTGAAAAAAATCTAAATAAAATATATGAAATACTAAATTCAAGAAAGATAAAATCAGAAGCTTTGGTTTTACTTCCTGAAATGTTTAGTTGTGGATTCGACAATGAAAGATTATTTGAACATTCAAAAAAAACACCAAAAATTTACAGAGATTTGCAAAAAATATCTCATGAAAAAAAACTTGTAATAGCTGGAACATTACCAGAAAGGAAGAAAAACGATATCTACAATATAGGTTTTATAATAGATAATGGAGAACTTACAGCTAAAAGACCAAAAGTTAAACTTTTTACTCCAACAGATGAACATAAGTATTTTAAAGGAGGTAAAAACTTACATATAGATATTACTGAAAGCTCTGCTGGGAATTTAGGTTTTATGATATGTTTTGAATTAAGATTTCCTAATATATCTTACCATTTAAGAAAAAAGGATGTAGAGATTATAGTTGTTCCTGCACAGTGGGGAAAAGAAAGAACAGAACATTTAAAAACGTTAGCAAAAGCAAGAGCAATAGAAACACAATCTTATGTAGTTGTTAGTAATACTGTTGGTAAAATTGGAAATATAGAGTATGCAGGATATTCTGCTATTTATTCACCATGGGGCGATCTGTTAGACATAGAAAGAAATGAAGAAGGTATAGTGTACGCGGATATAGATTTAGACGAAGTATGTAAAGTAAGAAATAAAATAAAGATGGAGTTGTAAGATGGACTATAAAAAAAGATTAGAAGAGCTGATTAAAGAGAAAGCTTTAAAAGTAGCAGACCAACCAATCTTTAAGCTTTCATCGGGAAGGATGAGTAACTACTATTTAGATTTAAGGACAATAACATTGGACCCAGAAGGTGGTTATATTATTGGTAATCTAATCTATCAGATGATTAAAGATAAAAATGTAGATGCGATAGGTGGTTTAACCTTAGGTGCAGATCCTATAGCCTATGCAACATCTCTTATTTCTTTCATTAATAACAATCCTATTAAACCGTTTGTTGTAAGAAAAGAACCAAAAGGACATGGAACAGGTAAACAGATAGAAGGTAATGTTAAACCAGGCGAAAATGTATTTATTGTTGAAGATGTTGTAACAACTGCTGGCTCTTCCTTAAAAGCATGTAAAGTAGCAAAAGATTTTGGTTTAAATATACTTGGTGTTATAGCTATTGTTGATAGAGAAGAAGGGGGAGGAGAAAATCTAAAAAATGAAGGTTTTGATTTAATACCTATCTTTAAAGTTTCTCAACTACTTAAAAAGTAGGATGACCTATCAACCAAAACACAATAAATGCTAATAAGCTTCCTATTAACGTAAGGTAGGAAGCTTTTCTTCCTTTTAAATGTTTTATTATCCTTGCATGAAGTATAAAACCATAGAAGATCCATAATAAAAATAGTAATATCTGTTTTGTATCCCAAACCCAATGTTTCCCTATATATATAGCTGTCCATATAGAAGAAGATATTAATCCTATGCTCATAAATATAAATGCAAAAATTGTTGCTTTATACTCTAAATTTTGAATAAACATCAATGAAGAAGAAAATTTTGATATAAAGAAAGAGTTAAACTTTTTATTTTTCAAATCCCTATCTGTAAATATATAAATAACAGCAAATATTGTAGAAAACACTATCAAACCATAACTAAAAATTAAAGATCCTACATGAAGATAAAACCAAATACTATCATACCTATTTGAAGGTTCCGATGAAATTGGTAAAGAAAATGCAGTTAAAAACATTACTAATGGTGCAACCAATGAGCCAAAATCTATAATCTTTTTTCTGTAAGCAAATGAAAAACTATAGAATATAAAGGAAACTATTAAAGCCATAAAATTCAAAATATCACTTATACTACTTAAAGGTAAATTTCCTTGTTGATATGTTCTTAACAAAAATAAAAATATCTGTAATGTAAAACCTATACCAAAGAAAGAGTAACCTAACTTTTGATATTTAGATACTCTATTGAAAATGTATATCCAGAAACTTATGGAAGATAAAAAATATAGTATTATCAAAGCTAATATAAGAAACTTTTCCATTAAAACCTCATAATATACTGTTTGATTAAATTATATCAAAGATTTTGAAAGTTTTGAATGGTTTTAAATCTTACTTTTTAAAAGTTTTAATATACCAGAAATTATATCTATTGGTTCTGGTGGACATCCTTTAATCCAAACATCCACTGGTATTTTTCCATTAATACCATCCATAATCCCATAACTACCTTTAAATACTCCACCATCTAAAGTACAATCTCCTACTGCAATTACAAACTTAGGATGTGGCACATTTTCATAAGCTTTCATAACAGCTTCATACATGTTTCTTGTTAAACATCCAGTTATTAAAATAGCATCTGCATGTTTTGGAGAAGCTACAAACTTAATCCCAAATCTTTCAACATCGTAGTAAGGATTAGATAACGCTGAAATCTCATATTCACAAGCATTACAGGAACCACTATCTACTTCTCTAATTGTAAAACTTCCATTGAAATATTTATCTATAATATCTTTTAACTCATTACCTAATATTTCTATATTTTCATCTTTTATCTCTATTTTTTCAGGTTTTAAACCTTCTTTTAGTCTCTCCTTTATTAACCTAAACATCTTTTTAACCTCTATAAATCGTTTCCTGCATAGCTTAAATTTAAACTTTTATTGACAAGTGGGAAATCTGCAACAATATCTCCAAGGACTGCAAATTGTATAGCTTGCCAGTTGTTAAAAGAAGGGTCCCTAACTTTTAACCTATCTATATTTCCGTCTTTATCTACTTTTACAAAATGGACAGTACTACCCCTTTGTCCTTCACTATAACCTATTGTCCAGCTATTAGGAACTACTGGATTTGGTTGTGTGTATATTTCCCCATCTGGTAAGTCAGATAAAATCTCTTTAATAATAGAAATACTATCTTCTATATCTGCAAATCTACACATTAATCTTGCAAAACAATCTCCTTCTTCAAATGTTTGACTTGAAAAAGCCAATTTATCATATATTAAAAATGGATGTTGTTTTCTCATATCAGAATGTCTATTGGAAGATCTTGCTATATAACCAACACAAGAAAGGTCTTTTACGGTTTCATACTTTATCCTTCCAGTTGTTTCAAATCTATCTAATATAGATGCACTACTTAAAAGTATGTTTTTATAAAAGAAATATTTCTCTGTTATATAACTTAATTTGTCTATTATTGAACCTACTTTTTCTTTGTCAATATCAAGATTAACACCACCAATAGTTAAAACATTCTTATTAAATCTATTTCTAGAAAGAGTTTTATTTAGTCTCATTAGTTCTTCTTTCAGTATAAACATACCTTGAGCACCAAAACTATAAGCTACATCTTGAAACAACCATGCAACATCGTTAATATTACACATTAATCTTTCAAGTTCTAAAAATAATACCCTTATATATTTAGCTTTCAATGGTATCTTAGTGTTAGATAGATTCTCTATAGCTTGTAGATAAGCTAAAGTATGGGCTACTGTATGGTCACCAGATATTTTAGAAACTAAATCTATAACATCTTCTGGTTTTTTACCTTCTGCTAACTTTTCAATACCTCTATGTTTCCAGAAATGTCTAATCTCAAGTTGAAGTATATGTTCTCCAGCTAAAGAAAATCTAAAATGTCCTGGTTCTATAATACTAGCATGTATTGGCCCAACAAGTATATTAAATACTCCTTCCCCTTCTACAGATTTATACTCATACTTTCCATAATTTTTAAAATTTGGTCTATCAGAAACATTAAAGTCTTTCCGTAAAGGATGTACGTTTGATGGAAAGTTTTCAGGAAATAAAACAAGTGGTCTTGGATCTGGATGATTTAAAGGTATCAAGCCAAACATATCTTTAATTTCTCTTTCATACCAGTTTAAAGCAGGTATATTGTTAGATAACGAGTTAAATTCTGATTTAACTTTATTTTCAATTATAAAAAATAAATTTTTCTTTGGATAAGAATAAATATACCTTAAAGTAAAACATTCATCTTCAGTGAATCTATCATCAGTTGCTACTACAGTAACTAAATCACAATCTAAATCTCTAAAAAGGTAAGAAGATACATTTGCTAAGTTAAAATCAGAAACTTCTAAAACTAACTGATTATTTTGGTTAAATCTATATCCTTTAATATAATCTTTTATTGGACTTAAGACTTCTTCTATCATCATTTAACCTCTAAAATAGTAGGTATATTATTTAGTAAAACTAAAATATTCTCTGGGATATAAAAAGTTAAAACCAATGCAAAGACTAAGAGAGAGTATATAGGTAAAAGTATAGCAAAGTTTTCTTTATATTTTTTGTCACTATCTCCCATAACCATATTTAAAAAGTGATAAATAAATCCACCAAATATGACTATAAGTAAGAATATCAATACTACTGTAGAAATGTAAAAATTAGAGCTAAAAGCAGAAAGGAAAATTAGAAACTCTGAATAAAATACATTAAAAGGTGGTGTTCCTGTAATTGCTAAGACAGATAATATTAAAGCAGTTGATGTTAAAGGCATAGATTTAAAAAGACCTTTAGTGCTAAAAATATCTCTTGAATGAGTGTTGACCAATATATTACCAACTGACATAAATATTGCAGTTTTAACTATAGCATGGTTTAAAAGATGGTAAATTCCAGCAAATATACTTAGTTTTGTATTTACAGAGAAAGCGAAGGTTATTAAAGCCATATGTTCCATAGATGAATAAGCGAGAAGCCTTTTATAATCTACTTGGCGGATTATAAATATAGTTGATATAAAAACAGTGAAAACAGAGAAGAAGAGAAGATATTTATCAGCATCTAAAACATAACCATTTTTATTTAAAATAGCATATACTCTTAAAATAGAGTATAAAGCACAGTTTAGTAAAACACCAGACATAAGAGCACTAATCGGTGTTGGTGCTTGAGAGTGAGCATCTGGAAGCCAAAAGTGTAAAGGAGCAAAACCTACTTTTGTTCCAAATCCAATAACAATAAAGATAAAAGCAAGTAAAAGTAAGTGAGGATTTAATTTTCCAGCAATATCGTATATGTTGGTCCAGTTTAGAGATTCCATTGAATGACCTAATAAAGGGAAAGAGTTAAAGTATAGTAGAATTATTCCAAAAAGTGCTAATGCTATACCAATAGAACATAAAATTATATACTTCCACCCAGCTTCAACGGCTTCTTTATTTCTATAATAGCTAATCAAAAATGCTGTTGCTAATGTAGTTCCTTCAATAGCTATCCATAGAATACCAAAATTATTAGAAACTGTAAGTAAAACCATTGCAAATATAAAAAGATTCATCCAAAAGTAAAACTTATTAACATTTTTTTCTTTTATTCCATGTTCCATCTCTTTTTTCATATAACCAATACTATATATTGAAACAAAGAAAGCAATCAAAAGAATTACGAAAAGTAAAACTCCATTTAAAGAGTCTAAAAATAGAAGATTATTTAGTTCAAAAATTCTATCTTGTGGATTTTTAATATTAGAAATTAAGCTAATTCCAATAAATAGATTTATTGCTGATATAAAAATTTGAAATAAAAAAACATACCTAACATTTAAAAAATAACTTAAAACAGACCATAAAAGCTGCAAAAATAGAATAACTTTCATTCTCTACTCCCTTAAATTAGAAAGCTTAGATGTATCTATACTGTCTATAGTAGTTTTTATTTGAAATACAAAAATTGCTGCCATTAAAGCTCCTACAAAAACATCAAAAAATATACCTATTTCTACTATCATAGGCATACCTTTAGTTAAGGAAGAACCAGCTAAAAATATACCATTTTCCATTGTTAGAAAACCTAATATCTGAGATAAGGCTTTTTTCCTTACAATCATTGTAAATAAGCCAATTAAAATAATACCTAAGGATAATGGAAATATTTGCTTAGCTACAACTTCACCAGAAATATCAATTTTTATTGAGATATAAAAAGAAAGTATTATAATTAAGATAGATATCAATAAAGAGTTTGTAATACCAATATAGACGGAAATTTCCCTATCTAACCTCATTTTTTCCACAACTTTAAAAAGCAAGTATGGAATGAGAATAGTTTTTATTATAAAATTCAAAAATGCAGAGAGATAAAGTTCAAACTCATTAAAAGTAATTCCAATAAATAAAATAGAGATAGATAAAAATAAAGATTGAAGTTGATAAATTTTAATAGATAAATTAAGTCTATTACTAGAAAGTTGAGCTATAGCTATAAACAGTGATAATGCTCCAAAAAATTCTACTAAAAACTTAACCATTTTCTCCTCACACGTGGTAAATGATAAGTGATATTAATGAAAGAATAAATCCAAGTGTTAAAATTTCAGGTACTCTGAAAAATCTAAATTTAGCCATACTCATCTCTATAATTGCAACAGGTATAGAGAAAAGTATAAGTTTTAATAGATAGACTAAAATCCCAATAATAAAGAAAAGGATAGAGGTATCTTTATAAAAACCTATAGGAAAAAATAAGTTAGATGCTAAGGTTATAAAAATAGTAAGTTTTAAATATGAAGAATATTCAAATAAAGCTAAATGTCTACCAGATGCTTCTAATATCATAGCTTCATGAACCATTGTAAGTTCAAGGTGTGTTTCTGGATTATCAAAAGGAATCCTAGCATTTTCTGCTAAAGAAACTATAAGTAATGCTATAAGTGCAAAGGCAGCTGATACAGGTACAGCTGTTAAACCAAATTCATGAACCTTTTCAAAAATTTCTCCTATGTTTGTGCTGTTGGTTTGTAAAGCAAATGTAAATATAACTAACATAAAAGATGCTTCTGTTAATGCTGCAATAGTAACCTCTCTACTTGAACCAAGTCCACCAAATGCACTACCACTGTCCATACCATACAAAGCTATGAAAAATACACCAAGAGCAAGTATATAAACCATTGCAATAATATCACCTGTAAAACCTAAAAGGGTATGTTTATTTATAATCGGCAAAAACGTAGCTGCCCAAACAGTTGATACAAAGACCATATAAGGAGCTATCCTTGATATAAAAGATGCATCTTTTGATAAAACAACCTCTTTATTAAAAAGCCTGTATAGGTCCTTATAAGCTTGTGTCAATGGGGGACCTTTTTGTCCTCTCATTAAGCATTTTAATTTATGAATAAATGTTTTTATAAAAGGAGCTATAGCTAAAAGTATAAAAAGCTGTAAAAAACCAATTAAAACTTCTTTCATTTATTTCCCCACAATAAAAAGTATAAAAGCTATAAGTGTTATAATTATGTAAGCTATATAAACATGTATAATACCTGGTTGAATGTAGTATCTTATTTTTAAGAACATTTCTATAACGACCCAAACCAATTTAGAAACAAAATACTCAATTATATCTTCAATATTAATTTTATAAACTTTTTTTGGTAGGAAATATTTTTTTCCATCAAAATTTAGTTCTTCTTTAGTTTTATATAAAAATCCTAATATTCTTCTTATAGGTTGAGAAAATCCAGTAGCACTATACTGAGCTTTATTTGTTAAATTTGTATCATCTAAGCCACAAGCCCATGTTTCATATTCTCTAATTTTAGCGTTATAAACTCTTGTAAAGAAATAAATTACTAAAAACACTAATATACCAGCAATAGCAAGTCCAAAAGGAGCAATCCTTCCAAAATCGTAATCTCCAGCTACCAACAAAAGTCCACTTGAGTAAAAGATATTGTTGTATATAGAGATACCACAAATATTTTGTAAAACATAATCTAAGTAATAAATAGGTATAAATGGAAATAAACCTAAAATGACAACTAAAACAGCCAAAATAGACTTTCCCAAAAGCATAAACTTATCAACTTCTGAAGCATGAGATACTTTGTCTGTTCTACCAATACCTAAAAATGATACACCAAAAAGTTTAGTAAATGCACCAAGAGCAAAAGCACCTGTTAAAGCTAATATAGAAGCAAATATTGGAATAGTAAAAGATATGAATTCATAGTTTAGTTTACTACCAAATAAAAGAGATTGATAAATTAACCACTCGCTAACAAAACCATTAAAGGGTGGTAAAGCTGTTATACCTAAAATGCCTATTAAAAATAATAAACCTGTTTTAGGCATAACTTTAATTAATCCACCAAGTTCTTCCATATTTTTGGTATGGGTTTTATAAAGTATAGAACCTGCCCCTAAAAATAGTAAACCTTTAAATACAGTATGGTTTAACGTATGAAATAACATAGCTATAAAAGAGATACCTAAAAGTAAACTAATATTATTACTTTTAAAAATTAAAGACAATCCCATAGCTATGAATATTATTCCGATGTTTTCCATAGAAGAGTAAGCTAATAACTTTTTTATATCTATCTGTACGTACGCATATAAAATTCCATAAATAGCTGTTAAAGAGCCAATAAAAAGAACTATATATCCATAATTGACAGGAAAACTATCTAAAAAGTCAAAATAAAATCTTATTAACATATAAACAGCTGTTTTTATCATAACACCAGACATTAAAGCTGATACATTTGAAGGAGCAACAGGATGAGCTTTTGGCAACCAGAAATGTAGTGGAAATAAACCAGCTTTTGCACCAAAACCAATAAGAGAAAATATAAATACCAAAAATTTAATATTTTCAGGTAAAAAAACTTTATGAAAATCATTAAAGTTTAAACTACCAGTGTATAAATATAAAAGTATAAAAGATAATAGAATAAAACCTGTTCCAAGATGTGTCATAAATAGATAAATTATTCCAGCTTTTAAATTCTCTTCCTTTTTATAATCAAAGATGACAAGGAAGAAAGATAAAACTGACATTAACTCCCAAAATGTTAAGAATGTTAATACATTGTTTGAAATAACAACAAAAACCATAGAGATTATAAAAACATTATAAATAGCTGTTAATATTTTTCTATTTTTAAACTCATCTGTGTAAGTTATGGAAAATATAGATGTAGCTATAGAAAGTAAGAAAATCAAACCAATAAAAAATAAAGATAGTTTATCAATTTTAAAGCTAAATGTTAAAAAATCTATACCTGTTTTAAACTCAAAAATTCCATAAAAATTTTGATTAATCAAAAGTAATGATAGTATAAGAAATAAAAAACTTATTAAAGCTTGTATTAAGTAGGATATTTTAGGTTTGAAAGATAAGATTAAAGGAAATAGTAGGAAAAATAATAGATAACTACTCTCTTCTACAATGTCCAAGTCATTACCTCAAATAAATATGATATAAATCTTATTTTACATCTTTAATTTTTTATATGCAAGTAAGTTATAGCGATACCAGATAAGACTAATATAGGAAGCCCAATAATTATAGTAACTATCAATGATAATATACTTGTTATTGTTGTTTTTAATAATTTTTCTTTAAAAATAAAACTACCTAAATAGATTTGCAGAACTACTAATGTAATAAACATTAAAACTATAGAGTAATGAGAGATATAACTTTGTGTTAGTAATTTTAAAGAGCCTGCTAACGTATAACTAACAATTACCACGAAAAAAGACATTGTAAAAGAAGTTTTTTTATAATTTGCCAATTTAGAAGAGTACCAGTAAGAAAAAGTAGCAATAAGTAAAAAAGAAAAAGCAACAGCAAAATTATAAATCATAAACTAAACCTCGATTTTATATCTATCACTATTGTAAGGTAGTATATCTAAACTAGTGAGTTTTGGATTATCTATATTTTTTGATTGTATTAAAACTTTAAATTTTTCCCCCATTCCTTGTGGCATTATCAACGTTTTCAACCTGTTTAAACGTTCATAAGATTTATTATCTCCATTTTCCTGAAGCTTTTGGAAAATATCCATAAGTCCAAGATTAATTAAAAAATGGGCTTGATCCGTAAAACCTACAAAATCTAAACCTTCTTTTTTACCATAGTAAGTTAAAGCTGAAAAATTAACGTGAGAAGTTATATCTTGTAGTCCTATATTTTTATAAAAACTCTCATTATAGGTATGTTTGTAATAACAAAGAAGTGTCCCTCTCATCCTATAAGGTTTATAAAGTTCCTTAGAAGGATATCCATAATCTATTGTATATAAAAATCCTTTTTTTAGTTTATTCCCAATTTTCATTATTAAGTTTTTTGCTATAAGGTTTATCTCTGTTCTCATTCCTTCAGGTATATCTATTGCTAACTCTTTCAAATACTCCAAAATTTCTTCTGAAGGTTCTTTTAGTATCTCTTCAATATTATCATTTTGTATTTTTAAATAAATTTCAAAAATTTTTCCATCTTTTTTTACAATAACATTTACAGGTAAGGCATCAAAAAGTTCATTTGAGTATATAATTCCATAGATGTTATCTAATTCATTAAATTCTTGTAAAAAGATAATATTATCAAAATCTTTTAAAAGTTTTCTCTGTAAATTTAAGTGGAATGTGGATTTTTCAACAGATATAAACTCTATTTTTTTATAAAAGTCTGGAAAGTTTTCTTTTATATAAGATAAAACATCATAAGCCAATAAACCTTTTCCTGAGCCTATCTCAACAATTTTAATTTTTTGATTATTAAAATAGTTTTTATAATTTTCGTAAAATTGTTTTGCAAGAAAATTTCCAAAAACTGGATCTAACTCACTAGAAGTATAAAAATCTCCATAACTTCCTATTTTTTCTTTTTCTGATGTATAAAAACCAAAGTCAGGATAGTATAAAACTATATCCATGAAATCTTTAAATGAAACCTCCCCCCTTTCTTTTAAAATATCTATTAACTCTTTTTTGCCTGATAATTTCATTTATATAGTTTGGTCGTGGTAATTTGGACCAAGTTTGGGCATATTAAAATCCCATAGTTTTTCTCTTGTTTTATCATACTCAGACCATATTTTCTGATCTTCTCTCCATTGCGATTTTTCATCAAACTTCTCTTCTCTTCTTCTTGTAACAAAATTGTTTGCTATTTGTGTCAATTTATCTTTATCAAGTACCCAACTCTTTCTTGTATAAGAGGATAGGTCATATATATCAGTCATTATAATACAGTCTGTAGGACAAGCTTGAGTACAAAGACCACAGAAAGTACATTTAGATAAATCCATATTAAAAACAGTCATAACTTTTAATCCATAATGTGGATGGTCTTCTGGAACATCTAATTTTTCAGATTGAATATCGAAAAGTTCTGGAACGGGACATGCTGCTTGGCAGAATTTACAAGCGATACATCTCGTTTCTCCTGGTTCTGGTGGTTTTATTTTTAATCTTTTTACCCATCCATCAAACTCTGGACTTTCTGTACCATCAACGGTTCTCAAACCGTGTACACCTCTAAATCTTGGTGAAGGAACTACAACTTCATATGGAAAATCTACTGTTATAACCTTTTTCCATAAATGTTTTATAGTGGTTTTTAACCCTTTTAGAAAGTCTATGAAAAATATCTTTTCAACGAATGTTTGAGGTTCGGCTCTTACCTTCTTTATACCCATTATGATTCCTCCTATCTATCTGTTTCTCCGACAACTGGGTCTATTGATGATAGTAATGTTATAGCATCTGCTATTGGTCTTCCAATAATTGCTTTTGTAAATACTTGTAAATTATAAAAAGCGCCAGACCTTATTCTCATTCTGTGGGCTTTTAGACCATCTTTTTTATTGTATATATAAAATCCAAGTTCACCTCTTGGGTTATCTGAAGATGCATATACTTCTCCAGCTGGTAGTTTCATACCTCTACCATCTATGGTTACTTTTAGTTTTTTCTCATCTGGTGTTTGGAAGAAATATGGATCGTTTTTAGACATCTTTCTAAGTTTTGCTATACATTG
>JBBIPN010000035.1:0-13877 GCA_037442825.1 Sulfurihydrogenibium sp.
TTAGTTTATGATGCTTTCAACGATATTGTTGAGTTATCAAAAACCAATAATTATGCAAAGGAAGTTTTAGAATCTTGGGCAAATGCTGAATGGTTTTTAAATAAAGATCCAATTCCAGAAAAAATTGAAGTTATTGTATTTAAAGTACCGGGTGAGACAAACACAGATGATTTCTCTCCAGCTACAGAAGCATCTACAAGAAGTGATATTCCACTTCATGCATTGAGTATGTTAAAAGCAAAAATGCCAAATGCTATAGAAAAAATAGCAGAGCTAAAAAAATCTGGTTATCAAGTTGCGTTTGTTGGTGATGTTGTAGGTACTGGTTCAAGCAGAAAATCTGCAGCAAACTCTCTTATATGGCATATAGGTAGAGATATACCACATGTACCAAATAAAAGAACAGGTGGTATAGTTATAGGTGGAATAATAGCTCCTATCTTTTTTAACACACTTGAAGACTCTGGAGCTTTACCAATAGAAGCTGATGTTACAAAACTTGAAACTGGAGATGTTATTGAAATATATCCATATGAAGGAAAAATCGTTAAAAATGGGGAAGTTGTGTCTACATTTAGATTAAAACCAAATACACTTCCAGATGAGGTTAAGGCTGGCGGAAGAATTCCATTAATTATAGGAAGAGGTTTAACAAGGAAAGCAAGAGAAGTTTTAGGTTTACCTGAAGAAAATATATTTATAAGACCAGAACAACCACCTGAAAAAGAAGGTATAGGTTATACTTTAGCTCAGAAGATGGTAGGAAAAGCTTGTGGAATGCCAGGTGTGAGACCAGGAATGTATGTAGAACCTCAAGTGTTAACAGTAGGTAGTCAAGATACAACGGGACCAATGACAAGAGATGAAATTATAGAACTTGCTGCTTTAGGATTTAGTTGTGATTTTGTATTACAAAGCTTTTGTCATACAGCAGCATATCCAAAACCAGCTGATGTAAAATTACATCACACACTACCACCGTTTATAACTAGTAGAGGTGGTGTATCACTTAGGCCAGGAGATGGTATCATTCACTCTTGGTTAAATAGAATGGTATTACCAGATACTGTTGGAACTGGTGGAGATAGCCATACAAGATTCCCAATTGGTATATCATTCCCAGCAGGTTCAGGTTTGGTAGCATTTGCTGCAGTTACTGGAACAATGCCTCTTGTTATGCCTGAATCTGTATTAGTTAGATTTAAAGGAGAATTGCAACCAGGAATAACAATAAGAGACCTTGTTAACGCAATTCCTTACTATGCTATTAAACAAGGTTTATTAACAGTTGAGAAGAAAGGAAAGAAAAACGTATTTGCAGGAAGAATATTAGAAATAGAAGGTCTTCCGTATCTAAAAGTAGAGCAAGCATTTGAATTTGCAGACGCTTCTGCTGAAAGAAGTGCTGCTGCATGTACAGTAAGATTAGCAAAAGAACCATTAATTGAATACATAGAATCTAATATAAAATTAATAGAAGCAATGATAGAAGCTGGTTATCAAGATGCAAGAACTTTAAGAAGAAGAGCTGACAAAATGAAAGCATGGCTTGATAATCCAACGCTTTTAGAACCAGATGAAAACGCAGAGTATGCAGCAGTAATAGAGATAGATTTAAGTGAAATTAAAGAACCTATAGTTGCATGTCCAAATGACCCTGATGATGTTGCTACATTATCAGAAGTGTTAGCTGATGAAAGAAGACCTAAGAATATTGACGAAGTTTTTGTAGGAAGTTGTATGACAAATATTGGACATTACAGAGCTTTAGGTGAAGTATTAAGAGGAGAAGGTCAAGTTCCAGTAAGACTTTGGATAGTACCACCAACAAAGATGGATGAAAGACAACTTAGAGAAGAAGGATACTATGCAGTATACGGTCAAGCTGGAGCAAGAACAGAGGTTCCAGGATGTAGCTTATGTATGGGTAACCAAGCAAGAGTAAAAGATGGAGCTGTAGTTTTCTCTACAAGTACAAGAAACTTTGATAACAGAATGGGTAAAGATGCAAAAGTTTATCTTGGAAGTGCAGAGTTAGCTGCTGTATGTGGGATACTTGGAAGATTACCAACAGTTGAAGAGTATATGAATATAGTACCTAAAAAGTTAGCTGGTAAAGAAGATGAAATCTATAAATACTTAAACTTCCATCAAGTAGGTAAAGATGAATTGATATATCTAACAGTTTAAGTTTTTTAAGCTGGGTGCTTTATATACCCAGCTTTTTTAATAATTTATTGAAATTAAGATTTTATTTTATAGAAAAACAAACGAAATCTTAGTTTTAGGTAATGTTATCAAATTATTATTAAATTATTAATACTATAAATATCTTCCAATTTCTTCTAAAAGTTCTAGTAAAACATTTTTTACACTTTCTTTATTTAATGATACTAAAGGTAAAACCTTAATTTCATCTCCTAAGTCTAAAGCTGTCCTTATATCATCAGGACTCCATGCACCTTTTAGATCTTGTTTATTACATCCTACAACAAAAGGTGCTGGATATCTTGATTCAAAATAGTTTATTATTCTTCTTGCTTCATGAAATGTAGCTGGATCTGTACTATCTACTAAAACAACAAGTCCAACCATTCCTTTACCAAGAATATCCCACATAAAATCAAATCTTGACTGCCCTGGTGTACCAAACAGATACAACACATGTTCATCGTCGATTTTAATTCTTCCAAAATCCATCGCTACTGTAGTATATTCTTTCTTTTCTTTCTCTCCGGCTTTTGTAGTTCTCGCTTCTGTTTTTACAGTCTCTATCTCACTTATAGTATTTATAAACTGAGTTTTACCTGCTGCATAAGGTCCTGAAATGACAATTTTAATCTTCTTTTCCGACATTTTATAACCCTTTAATCTTAGATATTATTTTATTTAACAGAACTTTTGTTAACTCAAAGCCTATTTTCCTTTCTTTTTTCCTCTCCCTTTGTATTATCCCACAAGCCAAAAATCCATATAGAGATCTCTTTACTAATAAGTCATTTATTTTAGATAAAATAATAATATCAACAACTTTATTCTTTCCATCAATTAGATGTAATATTTTCTTTTCATAGTCTGTTAAAAAAGCTTTTTTTGCTATCTCTTCATAATTTGGAGATTTTTCAAATACTAAATTTAAATCAGATATCTTTCTCTCTACTTCTTCTTCTGTAAGTTGTCGAGAGAGATACATTATTAACTTTTCAAGAGGAATTTGGGTTTTTAGTTCTTCTGGATATTTTATAAAGCCAGAAGTAAATGAAAATTTACCTTCTTTTATACTTAGTAATACAGGTAATTTTGCAACCAATATATTGTAAACTTCATCAAAGGAAATATTTTCTTTTTTTAAAACAACATCAAATAGTGTATCTAAATAAACATAGAAAACTTTTTTAACTTCTCTTATATATACTATATTACCTTCTTTAAAATAAACTGCATAGTTAGTATCATCCTTTTCTATTACAAGAATACCATCTTTTTTATCTTTTAGTAATACTTGAAATATATCGACAAAATTAAATACTCTAAGATCACCAGCTATCGCCATTTTTTTATCATCCTAATTCTTGTTCAAGTTTTTTCACTGTTCTTTGAATTTCCATTAAAAGTAATCCTAATTTAGCATTTACAGGTGCCAACACACCTAAAACTGCTATATCTTTTACACCAGTAAAAATTACATAACCTGAAGAACCTTTAATATAAAGTTGCTCTAAATTTCCTTTTTGTAATTCAGACGTTACTCTCTCTCCAAGAGATAGTATAGTAGCTCCCATAGCAGCAACTCTGTCTTCATCCGCTGAAGACGGTAAAACGGAAGCTATAGCAAGACCGTCAACACTTACTAAAACAGCACCTTCTGCACCTGAATCTCTCAGAAAATTTTCTAAAATTTCATTATACTTAACAGCCATAACCATCCTCCAATTACAAATTCAATAATATAACTTTCGTATTCTCTATAAAAGTTTCTCTTTTTTTTGCTTCTGGGATATCTTCAGCTAAACTATGAATAAATTTTAACACAGAATATTTTGTAACATTGTATGTTTTAAAGAAATCTTCTTTTTTTCTTTTCATTATAAACTTACCAAATGGCCCTATGACTTTTATAAATTCTTTTTCGATATTGTCTAATATTTCATTGATATTATCTACAGATTCTTGATGAGTAATTTCTTCTAAAGCTTCTTTTGTTTCTTTTAATTCCTCTTGGATATCTTGATTTTGAAGTAAAATCTCTTCTAAAGAAGGTATATCATTGAGGGATGTATTATCTTTACCAATCTCTTCTTTTACATTTAATATATCTTCTAAATTTGGTATTTCATTATCTACTTCTTTTGTTTCTTCTTTTAAAATTATTTCTTGATTTGATGATAAAACTTTTTCTAACTCTGTTATCTCTTCACTATATGTTATCTCTTCTTTTTGCTTGCTTTTTTCTTTTAAATTTTCCTTAGATTTTACTATAAGCTTTTCTTCAGATTGTTTTTCTTCTTTTTCTTTTGGCTTTAAGTATATTTCATAGTGATCTAAGAAATCTTTTTCATACTTTTTTAAATCTTTAGCTAAATCTTGAGCACCTACTTTAAGGAGTGAAAAGTTAGGTTTACCTAATTTGATAATTCCAATGGCAATATCTGGAGATAAATAATAAACCATAATAGCGTAATCTTTACCTTCTGACAGTAAAAATTCTGCATTAAAATTTTTTATAGCTTCATTGATCTCTAAAGACTTTTCAACTAATCTTGAAAAATAATCTTCTAATCTTTCTGATTTATGTATATGTCTAGATGTTAAAATTTTCCCTTTTATAAAAATACCTATAAACTCCAAATTTAGATCAGTAAAAGTCTTATTTAAAAGATTATTTATTGTTGTTAAATCCATAATAAATTAAAGTTCACCTTTTTCTAACTTTTCCATTATTGTTTTCATACTTAATCTCATTCTTTCAAAAGAGTCAGCTAACTCTTCTAATTCATCTCCAGTTTTTTCTACTTTTATCTCATAATCTAAATTTCCCATGCTTACTTCTTTCATAGCATGAGATATAGATCTTAATTTTTTTATTATATTTTCTTCAATTATCTTCCTTATTAAAAATACTGGTATTAAAAATAGTATTTGGGAGCCTATAATAGATATTAGAGCATTTATGGGATTTGAAGTTAAAAAGAAAACTAAAACACCAACAAGTAATGCGCCAATAAAAGATCCTCCAAGAACTAAAAAAAAGATTCCATCAAGAACTGATTTCTTCATTTTTATTTACCTCCGTATCCCTTATATTTATTATCGTAAAATTTATTTTTAAACTTTAATAAAGTATACAATAAAATTGATCCAATTGCTATAGAAATTAAATTTAATATGCTGGAAATAGAATGCAATGTTTTAAATTTATTTTTTAATAAATTAGCATTTGTAAAATCTTTTTCATCTAAATAAGAAAAATATTGTTGATTTATGGATTGTGCTAATGGAAGAATTGTCCTATCTTGTGCCATATTTATAATTACAAGTACAAATAAAAGGATTAAAAACCATTTAAAATCTTTTATAATTTCTTTATTTTTAAAAGATATTATACCAGTTAAAGTGTAAATAGTTATTCCAGAAATCCACCAAATTTTAAAGTAGTATATAAAGTAATCATTAACTATTTCGCTTGCTGTTTTAACATCATGAGAATGAAATATAGAAGGAGTGAAAATAAAAGTAAAGTAAAGGCTTCCCAAAATTAGAGAAGCCAGCAGTACAAAAATGCTTACAAATATATATTTATACCACAATTTCTAATCCACTAAAGAAGAAAGGTATTTCATAAATTGCAGATTCTGGAGAATCTGAACCATGAACAGCATTCTCTCCAACATTTGTACCATAAAGTTTTCTTAAAGTTCCCTCTTCTGCTTTAGATGGATCTGTAGCTCCCATTATCTCTCTTACTCTTGAAATAATATTTTTACCTTCCCATACCATAGCAACTATTGGTCCAGATGACATAAATTCACATAACTCATTATAAAATGGTCTTTCTTTGTGAACAATATAAAACTGTCCAGCCTGTTCTTTTGTTAATTTAAGCTTTTTTAAAGCTACTAACTTAAAACCTTCATCTTCAAATCTTGAAATGATTTTTCCTACTACATTTTTTCTTACTGCATCAGGTTTTGCTAATACAAGAGTTCTTTCCATTAGAAACCTCCAAATTATAGTTTTTAAGATTATTATAACATAAACATTGTAAATATTGATTTTCAAATGTTAAAATATTTTTATATAATTTTTTATTAAAAAGGAGGGCAATATGGCTAACGTCTTATCTTCTTTAGAAGAAGTAAATAATAGACTGAAAGATGTAATAGAAATCTATGATGGAAGAGTTAGAATCTTAGACGAAGTTAAATTAAGAAATGAAGTGATTGATGATTTAATCTACACAGCTGTATTTTCAAAGGATTGCAATTTAAAGGAAGAAGTTAAGTATCTAATAAGAGAGATTGCTAATGAGTATGGTGCTATAGCTTCTTCAATACATGATTTATACATGGCGATGGGAAGAGGAGAAACAAGAGATTTTACAACGCCAGCTGTAAATATTAGAGGTATGACTTATGATGTAGCAAGGAGAATGTTTAAAGTAGCTATAAAAAATGATATAGGTGCTATGATTTTTGAAATTGCAAAATCTGAGATAGAATACACATTCCAAAGACCTTCTGAGTATGCTTCTTGTGTATTAGCGGCAGCTATCAAAGAAGGTTATAAAGGACCTGTTTTTATACAAGGTGATCATTTTCAGTTTAGTTCTAAAAAATATTTTGAATATCAAGAAAAAGAATTAAACGCAATAAAAGAACTTACAAAGGAAGCAGTAGATGCTGGATTTTACAACATAGATATAGATCCTTCTACACTTGTAGATTACTCGAGAGAAACACTAAAAGAACAACAGTACCATAACTATTTAAACACAGCAAAAATGACAGACTACATAAGAGAAATACAACCAGAAGGTATTGATGTCTCAATAGGAGCTGAAATAGGGCATATCGGTGGTAAAAACTCAACTGTAGAAGAATTTGAAGCATTTATGGAAGGATATTTAGAAACTATTAATAGAAAGCCAACAATATCTAAAATTTCTGTTCAGACAGGTACTGAGCATGGAGGTATACCTCTTCCAGATGGTACAGTAGCTAAAGTTAAGTTAGATTTTAATGTTCTTAAAGATATTGGTGAAGTCGCAAGGAAAAAATACGGTTTATCCGGAACAGTTCAACATGGAGCTTCAACATTACCAGAGGAGTTATTTGATAAGTTTCCAGAAAATAGCTGTTCAGAAATACATTTAGCAACAGGATTTCAAAATATTATGTTTGATTTAGCACCGCAATCTTTTAAAGAAGAGGTTTATAAATTTATAGAAGAAAACTTCAGAGATGAATGGAAAGATGGAATGACAAGAGAGCAATTTTTGTACAAATCAAGAAAAAGAGGATTAGGACCATTTAAATATCAATGGTGGACTCTTGAAAACAAAAAAGAGATACTTGATGCTCTTGAGAGAAAATTTGAGTTTTTATTTGAAAAATTAAAAGTTTTTGGAACAAAAGAGTATACTGATAAGTATATTAAACTTATTAAAACTTCTTATGTAAAAGGTTCAACAAAAGAAGTTAAACAAAAAGCAGCAGACATAAAGCTTGAAGCAGGAGCTGATTAATTGAGTTTAGATAAACAGATAAATGCTATAAAAGAGGTATACAGAGAGTATGAAAAGGCTGGGGAAAAAACCCGCCCTGTAATTGTTGGAAAATTTGCTTTAACTGTTTATACGCAAGGGATGTATCCAGCTAATATAATATCTCTTTTACATCCAGATATAGTCTTTTTAGAAAAGGTGTTATCTAATTTAGGCTATAAAAAGTTTGGAGATTTATGGTTGAGGGATGATATAAACATTGAAGTTAGTAAAGACTTTAAGCTAATTACAGGAATTTTAAATCAGATAGAAGTAGATAAAGAAGAAGTTTTTAATGTTTTATCATTAGAAGATTTAATATTGGATATGATGGTTTACTGTGTTGAAGGTGATGATTTTGTTTGTGATTTAATAAAGTTGGTTGTTAAATCTTACTATAAAGTTTTAGATTTTCATTATATATATCAAAAGATAAACGATAGAAGATTTATACCTAAACTTAAAGCATTTAAGAAGGAAGCGGAGGAAATACAATGATTGGTATGGATTTAAATAGTTTTATACTTCAACAGGAAAGGTTGTATCCACAGGCTACAGGCTCACTTTCAAGGGCTTTGGTTGCTATTGAATCTGCTACAAAAGTTATAGCTTCCCATGTAAGGATGGCTGGTTTAGCTGATGTTTTAGGATTAGCCGGGAAAACAAACATTCAAGGGGAAGAAGTTCAAAAACTTGACGAACTATCTAATAATATATTGATAAATTATTTATCTAAATCTGGAGAGTTTTATGCACTTGCTTCTGAAGAGTTAGATGAATCTATCTTCCCAGAAGAAGGAAAAGATGGAAAATACATAATTGCATTTGATCCACTTGATGGTTCTTCTAATATAGATGTTAATATAAGTATTGGAACTATATTTTCTATCCATAGGAAAATAAATGGAGATGTTTCTGACTTTTTACAAGAAGGTTATAAACAAGTAGCAGCTGGATATGTTATATATGGTTCATCTACTATGTTAGTTTTATCAACAGGTAATGGTGTAAATGGATTTACATTAGATCCATCTGTTGGAATGTTTTTACTGTCTCATCCCAATATTAAAATACCTGAAAAAGGAAAGATTTATTCGATTAATGAATCAAATGATAGAAAATGGACTGATAGAGGCTTAAAAGAGTATATAGAAACATTAAAGGATGAAGGTTATACATCAAGGTATATAGGTTCTATGGTTGCTGATGTCCATAGAACATTATTAAAAGGTGGTCTTTTTGCTTATCCTGCTGATGTTAAAAGTAAAAATGGAAAATTGAGATTGCTTTATGAAGCTTCTCCAATGGCATTTTTAACTGTGCAAGCAGGTGGTCTTGCAACAACCGGAAAAGAAGATATTTTAAACATAAAACCTACAGATATACATCAAAGAGTTCCTGTTTTCTTAGGTAGTAAAGTAGAGATAGAAAACTTACTTAAAGTAATACAAAATGGATAAATATCTAGTTCTTGCAATAGGTGGAGGTATAGGCACTATTTTAAGATATCTTACTGGTGTATTTTCTGCCAGATTTTTTGGAACAGATTTCCCATATGGGACACTAATTGTAAACGTTATAAGTTCATTTATTCTTTCTTTTTTTATGATTATCTTTTTAGAAAAACTGTCTTTAAATCCACTTTGGCGTTTATTTATTGCTGTAGGTTTCTGTGGTAGTTTTTCGACATTGTCATCTTTAACATATGAAACCTTTGCTTTGATTATGGATGGAGAATATATAAAAGCTGGATTAAATGTGTTTTTAAACTTCAGTTTATCTTTTATAGCTGCTTTTATTGGTATTGTTATTGGTAGAGCTATTTTATAGAGGTGTTGAAATGAAATTAGAGGGAGAAGCTATTTTACTTAGGATACATATAGGAGAAACTGATAAATATGGAAAAAAACCACTTTACAAAAAGATTGTTGAAGTTTTGAGGGAAAATCATATAGCAGGTGCGACAGTTTTAAGAGGAATATTAGGATTTGGAAAGTCAACAGTTATACATTCTGCATCTATCTTAGATTTATCTGAAGACTTACCTATAATTATTGAAGTTATAGATACAGAAGATAAGATTAAAAATGTTCTTCCAAAAATAGAAGACTTTATAAAAAATGGACTTATAACTATGGAAAAAGTTAGAATAATAAAGTATGTTGCTGAAGGGGAATAATTTTGTTTTTAGGAATAGATATTTTAGATAATATTTTTATTGTTAGTTTAATGGATGAAAATAAAAATGTAAAAGGTCTATTTAAATTTTACAAAGAAGGTTTATTGTGGTTTATAGACCATACTAATCCTAACGTTATGGCTGTTAACTATGACTTTTGTGTTAAATCTAAAATATCTGATACAAATAAATCATTATCTAATCTTTATAAAGTAATAAAAAATGATTTTGGGTATTCAGAAATCAATAAAAAGACCTTTAGAGAAAAAGAAAAGAAAATTTTAAAATCTGATATTGAAGAGTTTTGGAAAAAAGTTATCAGGAAAGATATACTACCTTCAGATACAGTAGAAGGTTTAGAACAAAGGTTGTACAATTTACCAAAAACAGGTATAAGATTAAATAAAAAACTGTTATCTATAAATAAAAAATACATAGCAAAAGAAATCGATTCTGTTGTACTATCTTTTGCTGCTTTTAGCTATTACAACAACAGATTTGAACATATAGAAACAGAAAATGGTGTTATTATAACACCTAAATATATTTATGTAATGAAAAAAGATAGAGAAGAAAAAGAAGAAGGTTAATTTAGTTTGATATGGTAAAAAATTAATCCTATATATTCTCTTATAGCTTTTGTAGAGTCTTGAAGAACATTCATCTTAGGAAAATAACTGTATAAAGTATATTTTTTATCCATTTTAAAATCTGTAGGGTAAGGTATAACATCTAATCCAGCTTTTTTAAAGGTATAAACAGCCCTTGGCATATGGTAAGCAGATGTTATAAGAATCACTTTTTTAAAGTTATACTTTTCACAAAACTTTCTAGTAAAAACAGCATTACCAAACGTATCTCTACTATTTACATCTGTAAAAATATACTTTCTATCTATCCCTAACTCTGTTAAAATCTGTTTCATTGATTCTGATTCAGGCAAATTAGTAATTGCAGAGCCGCCTGAAAGGATTATTGGAACATTTAATCTTTTATGTAAAACAAAACCTGCCAAAACCCTTTTAAAAGAATCCTCTGTTAAAATACCTGTATTGTAACTTCCACCACCTAATACAACAATAACATCTCCATTTGTATCTGAAGGTATTAAATATTTAGTTTCTAAAGGTTTTAATAAAAAATCTTTTACTGGCTCTATTGATAAAATGTATACTGTTAAACCAGATATTAATGATATTATAAAAACTTTTCTATTTTTTCTTCCTAAAAAAGCTAATAGGAAAAATAAAACTAAAAATATTCCTGGTGGGATTATAAAAAATGTAATTAGTTTTTTTATAAAAAACATCTTCCCTCTATCTTTATCATAAATTTTGTAGAAAACTATTATATAATGTTTAAAAAATTGTAAGAGGTGATTCTAATGGAAGCACTTTCTCAAAATGTTAAGTTTGATGTAGATATGATAAAAAAGTACGATAAACCAGCACCAAGATATACAAGTTATCCTCCTGCTACTGAGTTTACAGATGAGATAGATAAAAGTGAGTATGTTAAAAAAATTATTAAATCTAATGAAAGAAAGACACCTTTATCTTTATACTTTCATATACCATTTTGTGAAAATGCTTGTTATTTTTGTGCTTGTAATGTAATAATAACAAGAAGAAAAGATGTTGTTAAACCATACTTAGATTACCTTTATAAAGAGATGGATCTATATAAAAATCTCATTGATGTAAACAATAGAAAAGTTGTTCAACTCCATTGGGGTGGAGGGACACCTAATTACCTATCAGATGAAGAAACAGTAGAACTATTTCAAGAGATAAAAAAACGTTTTAGCTTTGATGAAAATTCAGAAATTTCTATTGAGATAGACCCAAGGCATGTTGATAGAGATAGGATTTTTCTATTAAAAGAGATAGGTTTTAATAGAGCAAGTTTTGGTATTCAAGATTTCAATCCAAAAGTTCAAGAGGCAGTAAACAGAATACAACCAGAAGAGATGATTTTTAATGTTATGAAATGGTTTAGAGAATCTGGTTTTGAAAGTGTAAATATAGATTTAATATATGGATTACCTTATCAAACCCTTGAAACATTCTCTGAGACAGTTGATAAAACTATAGAACTTAATCCAGATAGGATAGCTGTATTTAACTTTGCATATGTACCATGGCTTAAGAGACTACAAAGGAATATTAATGAAAAAACATTACCACCACCAGAAGAAAAATTAAAAATACTTCAAATGACAATAGATAAACTAACGAAAGCTGGATATATATTTATTGGAATGGACCATTTTGCAAAACCAAACGATGAACTTACAGTAGCACAAAGAGAAAGAACATTACATAGAAACTTCCAAGGTTATACAACAAAAGCAAATGCAGAACTTTTTGGTTTTGGAGCTACATCAATAAGTATGCTCTATGATGGCTATGTTCAAAACTACAAAGTTTTAAGAGATTACTATGAAACTATAGAAAAAAAACAACTTCCAATAGAAAGAGGTGTATATCTAACACAGGATGACATTATAAGAAGAGATGTTATCATGAAACTCATGTGTCATTTTAGATTAGTAAAATCAGAAGTAGAAGAAAAGTTTAAGATAGTGTTTGATGAATACTTTAAAGAAGAAATGAACATCTTAAAAGATATGGAAAAAGATGGTTTACTTGATTTATACAAAGACAGAATAGATATAACACCCATAGGAAGACTTTTAATTAGAAATATTGCATCATCTTTTGATATATACCTTAGAAATAAAAAAGAAAGGAGATTTTCAAAAGCTATTTAATGGGATTTAAATTTATTTTTTCTTTTATACTTATTTTAGTTGCAATTTTTGTTTCTTATAAAGAAAAGATAGGATTAGAAAAAGATATACTTTATAGTAGTATAAGAGCTTTTATCCAGCTTATCTTACTTGGTTATGCATTAATTTATATCTTAAAATTAAAAAATCCTTTTGGATTTATTCTTATACTATTTTTTATGGTTTTAGTAGCTACATATACAGCTCAAAGAAGAGTAAACATCTATAAAGGGTATAAAGTAGCTTTTATATCTATATTTTTGTCTTCATCAATAATAATTTTTTTACTAATTATTTTTAATATTCTCTCTTTAATAGCAAATGAGATTGTACCTATTGGAGGTATGATTATAGGAAACGCTTTAAATGCATATACACAAACAATAGAAAGGTTTAGAAGTGATGTAAAAAATAATTTAGATATAATTGAAGGATTTGTGGCTTTAGGTGTTCCAATAAAGGAAGCTTTTAGAATACAGATAACTAAGTCTATAAAAGCTGCAATGATTCCAATTTTAAATAATTTACAAACATTAGGTATTATATGGATTCCTGGTATTACAGCTGGAATGATATTAGCTGGAGCATCTCCAATTAGTGCAGTATTTTTTCAACTTGTAATTATGTTTAGTATGGTTGCTGTTGCTACACTTACTTCTTACTTTGCAACAAATTTTAGCTATAAAATAATATTAACTTCTTAACATCTCCTTAACTTTTTGAAAAATTTCCTCTGGTGTTATTGATGTTAAACATTCAAAAGTATTATATTTACAGCTATTTTTACCATGTAAACTGCAAGGTTGACAAGGTAAATTTTTAAATATATAACTTCCCTCATCTTCTAAAGGTGCAAAACCAAAATAAGGATGTGTAGAACCATATACCATTAAAACCTTTACTCCTACGGCTCTTGACATGTGGGCAACTGATGAATCATTACTAATTGTTAACTTTCCTAAAGATATCACTGATAAACTCTCTCTCAATGTTAATTTTCCTCTTAAATCTATAATCTTACTATCGTACACATTTTTATCTAAATCTTTATCTTCTTTAGAACCAACTAAAATGACGTTATAACCATAATCTAATATTAACTTTGCAACTTTATCATAGTATGGATATATCTTGCTAATATACCT
>JBBIPN010000036.1:0-13754 GCA_037442825.1 Sulfurihydrogenibium sp.
TTATATCTGATGTTTGTTTTTGTGAGTATACTTCCCATGGCCATTGCGGTGTATTACATAATTATGATGTAGATAATGACATAACCTTAGAAAATACAAAGAAACAAGTAATATCACATGCAAAAGCTGGTGTTGATATGGTAGCACCATCTGGTATGATGGATGGTGTTGTTAAAGCTATTAGAGAAGCTTTAGATAGTACAGGATTTAGCCATATACCAATAATGGCATACTCAGCAAAATATGCATCATCTTACTACGGACCTTTCAGAGAAGCTGCAGATTCTACCCCATCTTTCGGTGATAGAAAAACATATCAAATGGATCCAGCAAATAGAAGAGAAGCGTTAAGGGAAGTTGAATTTGATATACAAGAAGGTGCTGATATAGTAATGGTAAAACCAGCTTTAGCTTACTTAGACATAATAAGTGATATTAAAGAAAACTTTAACGTTCCAGTAGCTGCTTACAACGTAAGTGGTGAGTACTCTATGATAAAAGCAGCTGGAAAGTTAGGATGGATCGACGAAAAAAAAGTTATGATGGAAACACTTACTTCCATTAAAAGAGCTGGAGCTGATATATTAATAACTTATTTTGCTAAGGAGGTTGCAAGACTATTAAAGTATGAAAAATAAAGTTGTTTTAATAGATGGCTCCTCTTACCTTTATAGAGCATTTTACGCATTACCACCTTTAAAATCGCCTGATGGAAAACCAACAGGTGCTATTTATGGTTTTATCAGGATGCTTCTTAGAACTATAAATATATTCAATACACCATACATAGCTGTTGCATTTGATTTACCAGGTAAAACAGTAAGACATGAAAAATTTAAAGAATACAAAGCTACAAGAAAAGAAACACCTAACGATTTAAAAGCTCAAATCCCAGCAATAAAAGAGATAATAAAACTTCTTGGAATAAATATAATTGAGATGCAATCTTATGAAGCTGATGATATTATAGCTACTTTATCAAAAAAAGCAGAAAGAGAAGGTTATGAAGTTATTATAGTTACACCAGATAAAGATATGAATCAACTTATAAACGAAAATATAAAGATATACAATCCTATAAAAGATGAAAGTGTTGATACAGAAAAAATAAAAGGAAATTATGGAATTTTACCAAATCAATTTTTAGACTATTTAACACTTATAGGAGACAGTATAGATAACATACCTGGAATAAAAGGTGTTGGACCTAAAACAGCAGCTTTACTTTTAAACGAATTTGGAAGTTTAGAAAATATTTTAAAAAATGTAGATAAACTAAAAGGAAAACTTAAAGAGTCATTTAAAGAAGTTAATTTAGATAATGTTTTATCTATGAAAGATTTATTAAAACTTCATGATGCTTTAGAAATTAATTTAGAAATAAAAGATTTAAAAAAAGAAAAGCCAGATTTAGAACATTTAAAAAATATATTTGAAAAATTAGGATTTAAATCATTGTTAAAAGACGTAGAGAAAGATAATTTAAGTAAAGAAGATAATAAAAAAACTCAGAAGAGTTTATTTTAATGGTTAATTTTACAGAAACAGATATAATAAATCGGTTAAAAAAACATTTTCCAAATCCAAAAATAGAACTAAACTATGAAAACGAATTTCAACTTTTAATAGTAGTTATACTATCTGCCCAAACTACAGATAAAAAAGTAAATGAAATATCACCTACACTATTTAAAGAGTATCAAACACCAGAAACTTTAGCAAATGCAGACATAGAAAAGCTTCAAGAAATATTAAAACCACTTGGTTATTATAAAAGAAAAGCAAAACTTATAAAAGAATGTGCAGAAGCTTTAGTTAAAAATTTTCAAGGTAAAGTACCAGATAGTATTGGACAACTTATAACATTACCAGGAGTAGGTAGAAAAACAGCATCAGCTATTTTAGTAAATGCTTTTAATAAACCTGCCATAGTAGTAGATACACATGTTGAAAGAGTAACAACAGAAAGATTAAAAATATCAAATAGTAAAACTAATGAAAAGATAGAAAAAGATTTAGCAAAATTCTTTTCAAAAGAAAACTGGATTTATATATCTAAAGCTTTAGTATTATTTGGAAGATATATATGTACAGCTTTTAAGCCAAAATGTAAAATATGCCACTTAGTTGATATATGCCCTTATGAAAATAAAAACCTTTAGGAGTAGTACCATGGAATATAACGTTCCAATAATAGAGAGATTAAAAAGAGAAGAAAGAGAGATACTTATATTTACACATGAAAATCCAGATTGTGATGGTATTGGAAGTATGTTGGCTTTGTATATGTTTTTGAAAAAGTTAGGTAAAAATGTTGTAATGGCTATGAAAGATGAAGTTCTACACATATGCGATTTTTTACCAGAAGTTGAAAACATTAAAAAACTCCCTTTAAATAAAAAATTTCCATTAGCTGTACTTGTAGATGCATCAAGTAAAAAAAGGGCAGGTATAGAAATAAACGCTGATGAAATTATAAGAGTAGACCACCATATAGGTGGAGAGTTTGAAAGTGATTATGATTTAGTAGATTGTTATAGCCCTTCAACCACTGCTTTAATTACAGAGATTTTGAGAAAATGGGATGAAAATCTTATAGACGAAAAGATAGCAACAGCCTTATATGCAGGTTTAGTTACTGATACTGGTTCTTTTAAGTATCAGAATACTAAAACCTATACATTTGAAATTGCAAAATTTTTAGTAGAAAAAGGAGCAAACCCATTTTATCTTTCTAAGATGATTTTTGAGAGAAACAGTCTTAACACAGTTATGCTATTACAAAAAACATTGTCAACTTTAAAACTTTATCACAACAATCAAATAGCTGTTTTAACTGTATTTAGAAACTTTTTAACAGAACTAAACTGTAAAGAGGATGATACAGAAGGTTTTGTTAATTTTGCAAGAAGTATAGAAGGTGTAAAGGTAGCTATTTTAATGATACAAAGAGAAGATTTAAAAACATGGAGAGTTTCATTAAGAGGAAAAGGTGAAATAGATGTGAGAGAAATAGCATCTGCTTTTGGTGGTGGTGGTCATAGAGATGCTGCTGGATGTAGAATTATAGGAAATTATGAAGAAGCTTTAAATCATTTAGTTGAAAAAGCAAGTCAAAAGATAGATAATACAGTTTTTATAGAAAATATTTATAGCAGTTAACTAAACCGATTAGAAATAGGATAAAAATGGGTAAAGTTTTCAATTTTACTAAATCAATCGAGTACATAAACACTAAAACTAAACTTTTAAAAATCTCTTTAAACTCTATCAAAAACAGATATTTAAATCAATTTCCAAATTTTACATTAATCAAAAAAAGAAATACAACAAAATGTTTTTTAAAGATAGAATTTCAATTTCATCTTTATTTATAATCTTCTGACAAAATTATAACAAAAAATTTTTAGATACTATTTTCTTGAAGTTTTTAGGTAAGTAATATTTAATAGAAAAGATTATTCTATAACTTTACAACTATACAAGTAGTAGCTTTTTTTACACCTGGTATTGAGTTGATATTATTTATAACAACTTTTCCTATTTCGTTTTGGTCTTCTCCTATCAAAAAAACGATAATATCATATATACCTGTTACAACATCTGCAGATTTTACGTTTGGTATTGTTGATAAAGCTTTTAAAATATTAGGTATCTCTGATGGATTTGCTTCTATTAGTACATAAGCTGAAGCTGCATTTTTTACTTCTATATCTTTCAGCATCTCTTCGAAAGTTATTGGCATTTCCATCTCTTTCATCTTTCTAATCTCCTTTATAAAATGTATCTTGATAAATCTTCATTTGTTACAATATTACTAAGCTTTTCTCTCACAACGTTTACATCTATTACTATTTTTTGTCCTTTTAAGTCTGGTGCATTAAAGGAGTAGTCTTCCATTATTTTTTCTAATATTGTATGTAATCTTCTTGCTCCGATATTTTCTGTTTTTTCATTTACTTCTTCAGCTATTTTTGCTATCTCTTCTATTGCATCTTTGGTAAATTCTACTTCTACTCCTTCTGTTTTCATAAGTTCAATATACTGTTTGATAAGTGCGTTTTTTGGTTCTGTAAGAATTCTTACAAAATCATCTTTTGTAAGTGCTTTTAGTTCTACTCTTAAAGGAAATCTTCCTTGTAATTCTGGTATTAAATCTGATGGTTTAGAGAGATGAAAAGCTCCTGCCGCTATAAATAGTATATGGTCTGTTTTTACTGGTCCGTATTTAGTTGATACAACAGTACCTTCTACTATTGGTAGTAAATCTCTCTGAACTCCTTCCCTTGATACATCAGGTCCCGACCTTGAACCACTTTTGACAGCTACTTTGTCTATCTCATCTATAAACACTATACCAAAATTTTCTGCTCTTTTTACTGCTAACGTTTGGACTTCATCCATATCTATAAGTTTTTCTGCTTCTTCATTTTCTAAAAGTTTTAATGCTTCTTTTACTGTCAATTTTCTTTTTTTTCTCTTTGTAGGACCTACAGAAGAAAATATCTCCCTAAGTTGATTTTCTATATCTTCTAAGCCTGGTGGTGCAATAACACCACTTACAACAGCTGACATTTTTTCATTTACTTCAATCTCTACAATTTTATCATCTAAAAGTCCTGCTTTTAACATCTCTCTAAATCTTTCTCTTGCAGGTGAGTTAATCTCTTCTTCTTCCATAAAAGATCCATATTTCCTAGGCTTTTTAGGAACAAGATAATCAAGTACTTTTTCTTCTGCTATAGCTTTAGCTTTCTCTTTAACTTCTTCCATTTTTTCAGCTTTTACCATTTTAAAAGAAACATCTACAAGCTCTCTAACAATCGATTCTACATCTTTTCCTACATAACCAACTTCTGTAAATTTTGTTGCTTCAACTTTTATAAATGGCGCTTTTACTAAGTTTGCTAATCTTCTTGCTATCTCAGTTTTACCTACACCGGTAGGTCCTATCATAAGTATATTTTTTGGTATAACTTCATCTCTTAAATCTTGTGGCAATCTTTGTCTTCTCCATCTATTCCTTAAAGCTATAGCTACTGTTTTCTTTGCTTCTTCTTGTCCTACTACGTATTTATTCAACTCTTCAACTATCTGTTTTGGTGTTAGCTCTTCTCTAAATTCCATTTTTCTTCTTTCCTTTAATCCTCTAAAGTAGATGTATCTCCAAGCTCTTGACCAAGTTCTCTGGCCCTTAAAACTCTTCTCATTATTTTACCGCTTCTTGTTTTTGGTAATTTGTCTACAAACTCTATCTCATCTG
This sequence comes from Sulfurihydrogenibium sp., assembly GCA_037442825.1. Taxonomy (GTDB): domain Bacteria; phylum Aquificota; class Aquificia; order Aquificales; family Hydrogenothermaceae; genus Sulfurihydrogenibium. The sequence continues at coordinate 5,264 of JBBIPN010000036.1, forward strand.
GTACAGCTATAGGACCTAATACTTCTTTAACTGTTTCCTTTATCTCGACTATCAAATCAGCAGAAGGGGAAAATTTTTCTTTTAGTATAACAAAAGCTTTTATAGATTCACCTTTTATTTCATTTGGTTTACCGATTACTGCAGCTTCTGCTACTGCATGGTTTTCTACTATAGCAGATTCTACTTCGGCAGTTCCTATTCTATGTCCTGCTACACTAAGTACATCATCAGATCTACCAAGTATCATTATATAACCTTCTTCGTCTATTGCTGCAAAGTCACCAGCTGAGTATACTTGTCCTGGTATTTCATTCCAGTATTTCTCATATCTCTCTGGTTCTCCCCAGCAAGTTCTAAGCATAGAAGGCCATGGGTTTTTAATAACAAGATATCCTACTGTATTTGGTGGTAGTTTATTTCCTTCTTTATCTACTACTGCTACTTCAATACCAAAGAGTGGTTTACCTGCTTTACCTGGTTTTGCTGGATAGCTTGGAACTGTTGTTATCATGTGAGCACCTGTTTCTGTCTGCCACCATGTATCTACTACTACAGCTTTCTCTCTACCTATATTTTTGTAGTACCACAACCAAGCTTCTGGGTTTATAGGTTCTCCAACGGAACCTAGAATTTTCAAAGATGATAAATCATATTTTGCAGGGATTTCTTCTCCAAATCTCATAAGCATTCTTATAGCAGTAGGTGCTGTGTAAAATACGTTTACTCTATACTTTTCTACATATTCCCACCAGATACCAGGATGTGGATATACTGGTACTCCTTCCATTATTACAGAGGTTGCACCGTTTGCTAATGGTCCATAAACGATATAACTATGTCCTGTAATCCAACCTATATCTGCAGTACACCAATAGATAGCATCTCTTTTTATGTTAAATACTGTTTTTGTTGTTAAGTATGTATTAACCATATAACCGCCAGTTGTATGTAAAACACCTTTTGGTTTTCCTGTTGTTCCTGATGTGTAGAGTATAAACAATGGGTCTTCTGCATCTTGTATCACTGGTTCACAGTTTGGGTTAGATTTTTTTATAAGATCATCTATATTTATATATTTAAGATCAAGCTCTTCTTCATCAAGCTCGTTATCTCTATCCCATACAATAACGTGTTTTACAAAATCTAAATCTTTAATTGCTTCTTTTACTGTTGGGAATAGTTGTATTTTTTTACCTCTTCTTTTTGTATATGTTGCAGTAATAACTACTTTTGCTTTAGCGTCATCTATCCTTATTTTCAAAGCACCTTCACTAAAACCTGCAAAAACTACACTATGAATAGCTCCTATCCTTGCACAAGCAAGCATAGAAGCAATAGCTTCTATTGTATTTGGCATATATATAGAGACTCTATCACCTTTTGTAACACCAAGAGATTTAAGTCCATTTGCTATTCTATTTACAAGTTCTAAAAGTTCTCCATATGTGATTTTTTTCTCACTTCCTTCTTCATCTACATATATATAAGCAATTTTGTTTCTATCACCGCTAAGTACATGCCTATCTAAACAGTTATATGTGATATTTGTTTTACCATTGATAAACCATTTTGCATAAGGAAAGTTCCATTCTAAAACTTTATCCCATTTTTGAAACCAATAGAGTTCATTTGCAACTTCAGACCAGAAACCTTCAGGGTCTTCAACAGATCTTTTGTACATAGATTCATAATCTTGAACGATACACTCTTTTTTTATCGCTTCTGATGGATAAAAAATATCTTTAATCTCTAAATGTACACTTTCTAAATTTTCCATCTTCCTTTCTCCTCACTAAATTGTTAAATAAAATTACGTTGTATTTTTAGATTTTTCAACTTTATTTTTATAAGATGCTTCAACAAAAGATACAAATAATGGATGTGGACTAAAAGGTTTACTTTTAAACTCTGGATGAAACTGGCAAGCTACAAACCATCTATGAGATGGAATTTCTATTATCTCTGGTAGATTTTTAGCTTTATAAACACCAGATACTATCAAACCTTTTTCTTCTAATATAGAGACATACTTTGGATTAAATTCATATCTATGTCTATGTCTTTCGTAAATCTCTTCTTGTTTGTATATTTCATAAGCTTTTGTACCTTTTTTAATGTGGCACCTATAAGCTCCTAATCTCATTGTACCACCTTTTTTATCTATATTTTTTTGTTCTTGCATAATATCTATAACTGGATGTTGGGTAAATGGGTTAAACTCTGTAGAGTTTACTCCTTCTAAACCTACAACACTTCTTGCAAACTCTATAACAGCTATCTGCATTCCAAGACATATTCCAAAGTATGGAATGTTATTTTCTCTTGCATATTTTGCTGTTAAAATTTTACCTTCTATTCCCCTATCTCCAAAACCACCAGGTACAAGGATACCATCCATATCTTTAAGTATTTCTTTATAGTTTTCTTGATTAATTTTTTCTGAATTTATCCAATGGATATTTATTTTTAATCGATTTGGAATTTGGGCATGTATTAAAGCTTCGTATATACTTTTGTAAGCATCTTTAAGTTCTATATATTTACCAACTATAGCTATATCTACTTGATTTTCAAGTTTGTTTAAAACATTAACAATTTTTTTCCATTTTGTTAAATCTGGTTCTGTATAAGGTAGATTTAAATGTTTTGCTATAGCTTTGTCAAGTCCTTCCTTTTTAAAGTATAAAGGAATTTCATAAATAATGTTTAAATCTGGAGCAGAGAATACAGAGTCCTCATCTACGTTAGTAAATAAAGAAAGTTTTCTTTTTATATCTTTTGGTAATGGTGTTTCTGCTCTCCCAATTATTATGTCTGGTTGAATACCAATTGCTCTAAGTTCTTTTACTGAGTGCTGACTTGGTTTTGTTTTTAGTTCTCCAGCAACTTTAATATATGGTACATATGTTAAGTGAATATACATAACATCGTCTTTTTTATTTTCTATTCCCATCTGCCTAATTGCTTCAAGAAATGGTAAACTTTCAATGTCTCCAACAGTTCCACCTATCTCAACTAAAGTAATATCATAATTTTCAGCGACTTTTTCTATTGCTTTTTTTATTTCATTTGTAAAGTGTGGTATAACTTGAACCGTTGAACCTAAAAAAGCACCTTTTCTTTCTTTTTCAAGTAAGTTGTAGTAAAGTTTACCTGATGTTGTGTTGTTATACTTTGTCATAACTGCATTTGTAAATCTCTCATAATGTCCTAAATCAAGGTCTGTTTCAGCACCATCTTCTGTTACAAAGACTTCTCCATGTTGGTATGGATTCATTGTTCCAGGGTCTATATTAAGGTATGGGTCAAGTTTCATCAATGTTATTTTATAACCCATAGATTCGAGAATAGAACCTATAGCAGCTGACGTTACACCTTTTCCAAGAGATGATAGAACTCCACCAGTTATAAATATATATTTTTTCAAGTTATCACCTCATCAAAGTTTTATTTTACCTTTAAATGATTTTTCAATTTCTCTCTTTATATCTTTTTCTTTTATAGCTTCTCTCTTTTCATACTTAACTTTTCCTCTTGCTAATGCAATCTCAACCTTTGCTTTTCCATTTTTAAAGTAAACTTTAAGTGGAACTATAGTAAGTCCTTTTTCTTTAACTTTTCCCATAAGTTTTAAAATTTCTTTTTTATGAAGTAGCAGTTTTCTTTTTCTTGTAGGGTCATGTCCCCATTTTGCAGCAGGTTTGTAAGGTGCTATATAACAGTTATAAAGCCAAGCTTCACCATTTTCTATAATTACAAAACTGTCTTTAAGATTACAAGACCCTTCCCTTAGAGATTTCACTTCAGAACCTGTTAAAACTATACCTGCTTCATATTTTTCAATAATAGTGTAATCATGTAAAGCTTTTTTATTGGTTGCTACTATCTTTTCTGACATATTTACCTCTATTTTCTAACAGACAGTTCTTTAACACAATCTACTAAAAATTTCACGTTGTCAACACTCATATCAGGTATAAGTCCATGTCCTAAATTAAATATATGCCCTGAATCTTGCCCCCAAGATTTTATAATATAATCTACTTCTTTTTTAATAACAGATTTATCAGCGTATAGAATGTATGGGTCTAAATTTCCTTGTACACTTGCTTTTGGATATATTTTCTCTTTTGCTTTTTTTATATCTACCATCCAATCTATACTGTAAACATCAGCTTCTGACTCTATAATAAAATCTAAAAATCCACATATTCCTTTTGTAAAATGTACTATTGGTTTGTTGTAAGGTTTTAGTTTAGATATTATTTTTTTAATATGAGGCATTACAAATTCGTTATAGGCTCTTGGTGATAGATGACCAGCCCAGCTATCAAACAACTGAACAGCATCAGCACCAGATTCTATTTGAAAAGATAGATAATCTACAGTCATATCAGATATTTTTTCCATTAATTTTTTAAATGTTTCTGGGTTGTTGTACATAAATGTTTTTGTTTTTTTGAAATCTTTAGAACCTCTTCCTTCGATCATATATGCAGCTACTGTAAATGGTGCTCCTGCAAAACCTATCACTGGTATTTCTCTATTTAATATCGTGTTTACACCTTTTATTATCTCTCCTACAAAATAAACATCTTCTTTATTAAATGGTTTTAGATTTTCTATATCTGATTCACCTTTTATAGGATTCTCAAAAACTGGACCTTCCCCTTCCTTAAAATCAAATTTCATTCCTATAGATTCTAAAGGTGTTAAAATATCTGAAAATATTATTATTGCATCTATATCTAATATTTTTTTAGGAAGTACTGAAGCTTCAACTGCTAACTCTACATTTTTATAAAACTTTTTAAAACTCCCTGCCTTTTCTCTTAAATCTCTGTATTCTTTCATATACCTACCAGCTTGTCTCATAAGCCAGATAGGTGTTCTTTCTATAGGTTTATTTTTGCAAGCTCTTAAAAATAGGTCATTTTTAATTTCCATTGGTTTCTCCGTATATGTATTCTTTTAAAGCTTTCTTTAAAAATTTTCCTGGTTTAAAATTCACAGTTTTAGAATAACTTATTCTTTTTTTACCTTTCAATGGTTTTTTTCTTTTTAAAACTCTAAAAGAACCTATCTTCCTAATCTCAATATTTTCTCCTTTTACCAATCCTTCTATCATCTTTTCAAATATTTCATCGACAACAAACTTTATATCTTTTAGGTCATAACGGGGATATTTACTTTTTATATGTTTAACTATATCTGACTTCTTCAAGTTAGCTCCTCCAGATTAATATTCATAATTTCAAGCTGAGATTTACATCTATCGCAAACTTTTTGATTTTCACTTACTGATTCATCGTATATCCAGCATCTTGGACATTTCTCACCTTTAGCTTTCGTTATAGCTACAACTGCATTTTTAACACTTCCCCCTTCTATTATTACATCCCCAACTGGATTGTCAGAAAGTTCTACTTGGCTAACTGTAAAGAAGTATTTTATCCAGTTTAATCTTTCTTTTACAAGATTATTGTAGTTTTCTGGAAGTTTTAATATAACTCTTGCTTCGTATGGGTGTCTTACTAAGTCTTTCTTTCTTGCTTCTTCAATACCTTTTAAAACATCATCTCTTATATCTAAAAGTTTATCATATACTTTTTCAAGTTTTGTATCTATATAATCTTCATTTACTGTAGGTAGTAGTTCAAGATGTATACTTTCTTTTAAAGATGGATCTATCTGTCTTACATACTGCCATACTTCTTCAGCTGTAAATGATATTATAGGTGCAAGTATTTTATTTAAAGATAAAAGTAGTTCCCATAAAACTGTTTGTGCTGACTTTCTTTCTAACGAATTTGGAGCGTACACATATAACCTATCTTTTAAAATATCAAGGTATATAGCAGAAAGTGACGTTATAACAAAGCTTTTTATAGTATGGTAAATTTTATGAAACTTTCCTTCTTCGTAAGATTTATCTGCTATCTGTATAATATTTTGAAATTTAGATAGTATCCATCTATCAATTTCTAAAAGATCTTTATAATTTACATAATCAGACTTAGGATTAAAATCATAAAGGTTACCTAAGAAAAATCTAAATGTATTTCTTATTTTTCTGTAGTCTTCAGCTATTGTTTTAATAAGGTTAAAACCTATCTTAATATCTTCTGTATAGTCTTCTGTAACTACCCAAAGTCTTAATATATCAGCTCCATAATCTTTTATTACTTTTTCAGGTGCTACTACATTTCCGGCAGATTTTGACATTTTTCTGCCTTTTTCATCTAACGTAAAACCATGTGTTAATACAGAGTTGTAAGGAGCTACTGAGTAAGACGCTACTGATTCAAGAAGTGAAGACTGAAACCAACCTCTATGTTGATCAGAACCTTCAAGGTACATATCAGCTGGCCATCTAAGTTCTTCCCATTCTCCATGTTTTAAAACAGCACTATGGGATACACCAGAATCAAACCAAACATCTAATATATCTTCTTCTTTTCTAAATTTATTGGAACCACATTTTTTACATTTATAACCTTTTGGTAAAAGTTCTTCTGCTGTTTTTTCAAACCAAATATCAGCACCAAATTCGTTATTTCTAAGAAGGTTTGATATATGTTGAAAAACTTCTATATCCTTAACAATATCTCCACAATCTTCACAGTAAAATACAGCAATAGGTACCCCCCAGCTTCTCTGTCTTGATATACACCAATCTGGTCTATTTTCTACCATACTTTTTATTCTATTTTGACCGTATGAAGGAATCCACTTAACTCTTTCTATCTCTTTTAATGCTTTTCCTCTAAGTGTTAAACCTTCTTCAACTATAGCATCCATAGATATAAACCACTGTGGTGTAGCTCTAAATATAACAGGATTTTTACATCTCCAGCAGTGTGGATATGAGTGGTTTATCATTTCTTTGTGTATTAAAGCACCCACTTCTTCCAATTTTTGTATTATTAAATTATTTGCTTCAAAAACTTTAATATTTTGTAACCAAGAAGGAGCTTCTTTTGTAAATTTTCCCTCATCATCTACTGGTGCAAATGCTTCTACTCCATACCTTTGACCTATTATATAGTCTTCTTGACCATGTCCTGGAGCCATATGTACAAGTCCTGTTCCTGTTCCAAGCTCAACAAACTCTGAAAGATAAACCTTAGAAACTCTATCTATAAATGGATGATAATACTCTTTAAACTCTAAATCTCTACCTTTAACTTCTTTTACAATCTCTCCAGTTAAACCTGTTTTTTCCAAAAATTGATTTACAAGTTCTTTTGCAACAACAACAGCTCCTTTTTCTGTTTTTAGATAAACATAATTAAACTCTGGATTTACCATAACACCAAGGTTTGCAGGTAATGTCCAAGGTGTAGTTGTCCATATAACAAGAAAAGCGTCCTCATCTAAAAGTTTAAATTTTACATATACAGAAGGATCTTTTTTGTCATAGTATTCTACTTCTGCTTCAGCTTCTGCTGTTTTATCGTATATGCACCAATAAACAGGTTTTTTCCCTCTATATGCTATCCCTTTCTCAAAAATTCTTCCAAGTTCTAAAATTTCTTGAGCCTGATAAGAAGGTCTCATTGTTAGATATGGTTTTTCCCAATTACCAATAATACCAAGTCTTTTAAACTCTTCCTTTTGGATATTAACAAACTTTAAAGCATACTCTCTACAAAGTTTTCTAAACTGAGATTTAGATAGATCTTCTTTTTTTATTTTCTTTTCTTTTAACTCTTTTTCTACTTGTTGTTCTATTGGAAGTCCATGACAGTCCCATCCAGGCACAAAAGGTGCATCTTTATCTTTCATAGATTGGTATTTTACTAAGATATCTTTTAAAATTTTATTAAGTGCATGACCTATATGTATATGTCCATTTGCGTAAGGTGGTCCATCATGAAGAATATATTTTTCTTTTCCTTTTCTTTCATCTCTAAGTTTATTATAAAGATTTAATTTTTCCCAAAAAGATAATATTTCAGGTTCTTTATTTGGTAAATTTCCCTTCATTGGAAAGTCTGTTTTTGGCAAGTTAAGTGTATCTTTAAATTCCAAACTGATAAACCTCCAAAGAGATATTTTAAAAATATTATTATAACATTAAAAAACAATTAAAAACTATTGACAAATTATATTTATTAGGTTTAAACTTTATATTGACAATTTAAAAAGGGGGTCCTTACATGACAAAAGCAGAATTAATTTCAAAAGTAGCTACTACTGCTGGATTAAAGAAAGCAGAATCTGAAAGAGCTGTAAATGCTGCGATTGATGCATTGGTACAAGCTCTCTCAAAAGGTGAGAGAACAGCTATCCCTGGTCTTGGTGTATTCAATGTAAAACAAAGAAAAGCAAGAAAAGGAAGAAACCCAAGAACTGGAAAAGAAATCAAGATACCAGCAAGAAAAGTTGTTTCATTTACACCTGCTAAATCTTTAAAAGAATCAGTCAACAAGAAATAATATTTGAGGGGGCTTTAAGCCCCTAATTTACAAAAATAAAATTATACTTT
>JBBIPN010000037.1:0-13193 GCA_037442825.1 Sulfurihydrogenibium sp.
AAAAAAGTAAATTTATCATTTCAATTGGGGCTTGTGCTGTATCTGGAGGTGTTCAGTCAAATAGAAATTTCTTAGATTTTAATAATGTTAAAAGTTATGTTTACCAAGATAAAAACTTAGAGGATGTTTTAGAAAATGTTTTTCCTGTTTCCTATTTTGTAAATGTCAATTATGAGATTAGAGGATGTCCTATTAGTAAAGAAAGTGTTGAAAATTTAATATCATCCGTAATTATAGGTAAACCTGTTCAGGCTATAAACTACCCTGTTTGTTTAGAATGTAAAAGGAAAGGGAATATATGTTTACTTATTTTAGATAAACCATGTTTGGGTCCTATTACTGTTGGTGGTTGCAATGCTTTATGTCCATCTTTTAATAGAGGTTGTTATGGATGTTATGGTCCATTTAAAGAAGCTCCTGTTGAAATATTAAAAAATATTTTTGAAGAAAAAAATTGGAACTTAGAAGAATTTGTTAAAAATAGTTTTAATCCCATAAATAATGTATTTGTAGAGAAAATATGGAAATAAAATTGAATATCTTAACAAGAGTTGAAGGAGAAGGATCTTTAAAAGTATATTTGAAAGATGGAAAAGCTATCGATATAGACCTGAACATTTTTGAACCACCAAGATTTTTTGAATCTATCTTAAAAGGTAAGGAATATAGTGTTATTCCTGACATAACAGCAAGGATATGTGGAATATGTCCTGTAGCATATCAGATAAGTGGTGTCCAAGCTATTGAAAGTATATTCAAAGTAGAAATACCTAAGGAGATAGAAGACCTAAGAAGATTAATTTACTACGGAGAATGGATACAAAGCCATGTATTACACATATTTTTTCTTCATCTACCAGATTTTTTAAATCTAAACTCTTTTATTGATATAGTTAAAACTTTTCCTAATATTTCAAAAATTGCTTTAAATCTAAAGAAAGTTAGTCAGAAAATTTTAGAAATTATAGGTGGAAGACCTTCCCACCCTGTTTCAATAAAAGTAGGTGGATTTTATAAATTACCTGAAGAGTCTAAACTTAAATCTTTATTACCAGATCTGGAAGATATTTATAATCAAAGTTTAGATGCAATGAAATTTTTGGTTTCCTTAAACTTTCCAAATCATAATTTAAGTAAAGATTTTACTTTTATATCTTTAAGGGAAGAAAAATTTTATCCTTTATTGAAAGGTAAAATTGTTACTTCAGATGGTTTAGAGTTTGAAAAAGAAAAATTTTTAGATTTTATCTACGAGTATCAAAAAGAAAACTCAACAGCAAAGTTTTCTCTTAGAAAAGACGGAAAAAAGTATATTGTAGGGCCTATCGCAAGATTTAACAACAACTATGACTATCTTACTGAAAATACAAAGAAAGTCTGTAATAAATTCAATATACATCCATATATAAATAACATGTCTCTATCAATCTTAGTTAGGATGGTTGAAGTTATAGATAGTATTGAAAGGTCTATCTTGATTATAAATAACTACAAAAAGCCAGAAAAATCGAGTGTTGAATACAAAGTAAAAGAAGGTGAAGGAACAGGTATATCTGAAGCTCCAAGAGGAATATTGTGGCATATGTACAGATTAGATGAAAAAGGGGAAATACTAAAGGCTAATATAATACCACCTACTTCCCAAAATCAAGAAGGAATGGAATATTTAGTAAAATCTCTGATAAATGAAAATATCGAGAATATAAATATAGAAGCTGAAAAATCTATTAGAGATTTTGATCCATGTATATCATGTGCAACACACTTTTTAAAGGTAGATTTTATAAATATTAAATCTCAATAATCGGTAAGAGTTTGTCATTCATTATTTTAACCATATGGTCAAAAAGCTCTCTTGCTGTTTTACCATCTTCTGGATAAGAAGCTACACCTTCAACAAACTCAATTCCAGTAACTTTTTTTAACCTTTCTATTAAATGATATATCTGCTTTTTATCTGTCTCAGGTAAAAATATAAACACAAAATCTTCATCAACTGGAGATATTACATCTACACTTCTTAAACTTTCTCTGAGCTTAAATATTATATTTATATCTTTTGGACTTTTTTCTACTAGAATATTTGCTATTGATGGAAAGTATAAAAATGCTATTGAGAAGTGATGAGATTTCTTATATCTTTTTATTCTCTCAATCTCAATTTCAACTAATGCTTTAAAAACTTCAAAATCATAAACTGCTAAGTTCTTATCATCATTCATCATCAAAAGCCTCCTTTTTTATCCTATAAACTCCCCAACACTTTCCCATAAAAATTCTTCATTCTCTACACCAAAGTGGCCTTCTATAGTTATATTTTTATATATTGGCCTTCTTAATTTTAATAACTCTATTATATCATTAACTGATGTTTTGTAAAGACTTTTTATAAATTTTTCATCATTACAACCTTCTATATTTACAAGTATAGGATATTCTGCTCCTATTGTAAATACCATCTCAACTTTACATCTTTCTGCTAACCCTTTTGCTACAATATTTTTTGCTATATATCTTGCAAAGTAAGAAGCGGACCTATCTACTTTTGTTGGATCTTTTCCGGAAAATGAGCTTCCTCCATTTGGACAAGCTGTACCATATGCATCAGCAGATATCTTTCTGCCTGTTAACCCTGTATCTGCCATAGGACCACCTATGATAAACCTTCCTAATGGATTTATTACTATATTTGTTTTTTCGTCTATTAAATGATAATATTTAGACTTTTTTATAACTTCTTCCATTATAGCTTCTTTTATATCTTTATCTGTTACATAAGGTTCATGTTGAACCATTACAGCTATTGTATTTATTCTTATAGGTTTGTTATTTTCGTAATCGACAGAAACAATAGCTTTCCCATCTGGTCTTAAGAAATCTATCTTTCTTTCTTTTCTTACAATGTTTAGTTTTTTAGTAATATCGTTGGCTATATTTGATGCTATCGGCATATAATTTTCAGTTTCATTGGTAGCATAACCTACAACAATACAACTATCTCCAGCTTTATCTGAAGGTAATCCGAGTGACAACTCTGGACTTTGGTCATTAATGGTAGTTATAACACCTGCTGTATATCCATCAAACCCATACTCTGGTTTTGTATATCCTATTTCTATAAGTGTATTTCTAACTATTGTTGGTATATCAGCGTAAGCATCTGTAGAAAGTTCACCAGCAACATGAACAAGACCCATTGTAACTAATACTTCAATAGAAGCTTTTGTATATGGGTCTTTTGATATTAGGTCATCTAATATTGCATCTGCAATAATATCTGCAATTTTATCTGGATGTCCTAAACATACACTTTCAGCACTTTGTATAGATTTATATACATTCATCACTTAAAATAGCTCCTTTGTTTGCAGATGTGACAAATTTTGAATATCTTCTTAACCATGGACTCGGAATATCTTTTTTCTTAGGTTTAAACTCTTTCACCCTTCTGTCAAACTCTTCTTGAGATATTAAAAGTTCTATTTTTCTATTTGGAATGTCTATCAATATCTCATCACCATCTTGAACTATTCCTATAGGACCACCTGCAGCAGCTTCTGGAGAAACATGCCCTACACAGGCTCCCCTTGTTGCTCCTGAAAATCTTCCATCTGTTATTAAAGAAACTTTATCTCCAAGTCCCATACCCATTAATGTAGATGTTGGTGCTAACATCTCCCTCATTCCAGGTCCACCTTTTGGACCTTCATATCTAATAATAACAACATTTCCTTCTTTTACTTTTCCATTTGTTATACCGTCAATAGCTTCCTCTTCACTATCAAATACAACTGCTTTTCCTTTATGAACCATTATTTTTGGATCAACAGCTGCAGCTTTTACAACTGCACCAAGTGGGGCTAAATTGCCAAATAGGACAGCTAAACCACCTGTTTCACTATATGGATTATTTACTGTTCTTATAACGTTTGTATCTTTAACTTCTGCATCTTTTATAACTTCTCCAATGGTTTTCAATTCAACTGTAGGTCTATCTAAATGTAGTAAACCTTTTTTAGAAAGTTCTTTAAGGATTGCATAAATTCCACCAGCTTTATCAAGGTCTTCCATATGGTAAGGAGATGCAGGTGCCAATTTACAAAGTGTTGGTGTTTTTCTTGATATTTCATCTATTTTTTCCATTGGAAAATCTATACCAGTTTCATTGGCTATTGCTAATAAATGTAATACTGTATTTGAAGAACCACCCATAGCTATATCTAATGTAAAAGCATTTTCAATAGTTTGGAAATTAACGATATCTCTAAATTTTAAATTTGCTTTAACAAGTTCTACTATCTGTCTACCAGCTTTTTTTGCAAGTTCTTTTCTTCTTGGATCTATTGCTAATATTGAACCGTTTCCCGGTAATGCAATACCTAAAACTTCTGCTAAACAGTTCATTGAGTTTGCAGTAAACATACCAGAGCAAGAACCACAAGTAGGACATGCATGTGTTTCTATATCTAAAAGTTGATCTTGAGATAGTAAACCTTTTTTTATACTACCAACTGCCTCAAATACAGTAGCAAGATCTATAGGTTTACCATCTTTTGTATGACCTGCAGCCATAGGACCACCACTAATAAGAATAGTAGGAATGTTAACCCTTGCTGCAGCCATAATCATACCTGGAACAATCTTATCACAGTTTGGTATTAAAACAAGACCATCTAATTTATGAGCCTGGACAACTGTCTCAACACTATCAGCTATAAGCTCCCTACTTGGTAGAGAGTAAAACATTCCAGAATGACCCATTGCGATACCATCATCAACACCAATAACATTAAATTCGAAAGGTACACCACCAGCTTCCCTTATTGCTTCTTTAACAACCTTTGCAAACTCCTGAAGATGGACATGACCAGGTATTATATCTATATAAGAGTTTGCTACACCTATAAAAGGTTTACCAAAATCCTCCTCTTTAAGACCACATGCCCTAAGTAAACTCCTATGTGGTGCCCTTTCTATTCCTGTCTTTATTTCGTCACTTCTCATAGTATACTCCTATTAGCTGTTCTTAGATAAAAACTCCTTAATTTTTAATTCCATCGTATCTTTTAAATAAAGTTTCCTTCTTTTTAATCTTTCTTCTTCTACTTCGATTTCCGGATCAGGTGGGTTGTGTTTTTCAAGTTTCATTATTTTCCATTTTAACTCTTTATGTTCTTCATACATGTGTTTAAATTCTGAGTCAGTTTCCAACAATTTTTGAATAGCTTCTTCTCTTGTCATATTTATTCCTCCTGAATATTTTTATTTTATGTGCCATGTTGCCAACTTGAAAGATACTCAACTTGTTCTGGTGTTAATGTATCTATTTTAACACCCATAGATTCTAATTTCATCTTTGCTACTTCAAAATCTAGTTCATCTGGTACTTTGTAAACAGTTTTTTCAAGTTTATCTGCATTTTTATAAACATATTCTGCAGACAATGCTTGATTAGCAAAAGACATATCCATAACTTGAGCTGGATGTCCTTCTGCTGCTGCTAAGTTTACCAATCTACCTTCTGCTAATACGTAAATATTCCTTCCATCCTTTAAAGTATACTCTTTAACATTGTCTCTAATATCTCTTTTTGATACTGCCAACTCTTCCAACACTTTTAAATTTATCTCAACATCAAAGTGTCCAGAATTACTTACAATTGCTCCATCTTTCATAACTTCTAAATGTTGTTTATCTATGACGTTTATATTACCTGTAACTGTTACAAAGAAATCACCTATCTTTGCTGCTTCTTCCATAGGCATAACTCTATAACCATCCATAACAGCTTCTAAAGCTTTAAGTGGATCTACCTCTGTAACTATAACATCTGCACCCATTCCTCTTGCTCTCATCGCTACCCCTTTACCACACCAACCATAACCAGCCACTACAAACTTAGAACCTGAAATAAGTCTGTTTGTAGCTCTCAATATTCCATCTATAGTAGATTGACCCGTACCATACCTATTGTCAAAAAGATGTTTTGTATAAGCATCGTTTACAGCTATAACTGGAAATCTCAACACTTTATCTTTTGCCATTGCTTTTAATCTTATAACACCTGTGGTTGTTTCTTCAGTACCACCATACACATTATCTATTAAATTTTGTCTTTCTTTATGTAATAGAGATATTAAATCTGCCCCATCATCCATTGTTATATTAGGTTTTTTATCTAAAACAGCGTTTAAATGACTGTAATATGTATCTCTATCTTCTCCATGGATAGCAAAAACAGGAATTTCATAGTAATTTACTAAAGCTGCCGCTACATCGTCTTGAGTAGATAAAGGGTTTGACGCTGTTAAATAAACGTTGGCGCCCCCTTCTTTTAAGGTTATCATTAAATTTGCTGTCTCTGTTGTAACATGAAGACAAGCTGCTATAGTTAAACCTTTTAAAGGTTTCTCTTTTGAAAAACGTTCTCTGATAGCTCTTAAAACTGGCATATCTTTTTCAGCCCATTGAATCCTCAAAAGGCCTTTTTCTGCTAAATTGATGTCTCTAATGTGAAAGTCCATTTTCCTCTCCAAGTTATTTATTTAAGCAATATTATACCATTTATTTAAAGTGATTAAATCCTCTTTCTTTTATAGGCTCTGAATCTAAATATAATCCAAATCCTTCTTCTGTATAGCCAATTTTAAAAAGTGGCAACTCCTTATCTGATATCAAAACAATCTGATACTCCTCACCACTTGTTAAAATATAATCTAAAGGATTTTTATTATACTTTAAGCAAAACTTTTTTAAGTTTTCATCTATTGGAAGCTTTTCTTTTTCTAAAACAATTTTTACATTGCTTTGCTTTGATACATGATATAAATCTGAAGAAAGTCCATCACTAATATCAATACATGCATAAGATTGTTTGATTATATCAACTAAATCTACTCTTGCTATTGGTTTTGTATGTTTTTTTATCAGCTCTTTTTCAAAGTCTTCGTACTCTACTTTATCCATAAGTAAAAGTTCTAAACCAGCTTTTGAACATCCCAAAGGACCTGAAAGATAAACATACTGGTTTTGTTTTGATCCACTTCTTGATATAAAAACATCACTTTCACCAATTAAAGCCATATCAATTAATATTTCTTTGGAAGAAGAACAATTTCCTCCTATTGTATAAAATCCATAGTATTCTTGAGCTTCTTTTATACCAAAATATATTTTTTCAATAAAATCAATATCTGTATCCTTTGGCAATCCTAGGGAAATTAAAGCCCATTTTGGTTTTCCACCACAAGCTACAACATCACTAACATTTGAAGTAGAAAGTTTCCAACCTAAATCAATAGGATCTACTTTTTCTTTTATAAAATGAACATTCTCAACCTGTATATCTATTGTTAGTAATAAAAGATTATTCCCAACTTTTACACAAGCACAATCATCTCCATACCCAACAATCACATTCTCGTCTTTTATAGGCAAAAACTTTGTTAATCTATCTATTAAACCAAACTCTCCAATATCTTTTACATTCATTTAATTCCCCTATCTAGTTAGATAATAAAACAGATGTTGGATTTTCAAATAAATCTTTTTTCTTAATGATTATTTTTAAATCTTTTATATTTTTTAACTCTTTTATATACTCATCTCTTGTTACTATATAAACTTTACCATTTTTTAGAAAATTTTCCACTTCTTCAGGACTATTTAAAGGAACTATTCTTTTTTGTAAATAAAAAGAAAACGCAGGATTGTATCTTTTGTAATAACCAACAGTTTTAGTCTTATCTATATAAGGTAAAATTACTTTAACAGAAGAATGTTTATCAATCTCCGGAAGTATTATAAAGTATAAAGCTAAACTTATTATTGTTGAGGAAAAAAACAAAGATAAAACAAGCTTTTTAAAATCTTTATAAAATATCAAAGCAATTACAGACCCTACAGTTAAAATAAATAAATAAAAACTATAATTACTTAATAAATAAATGTTTTTATCGTTTAAAACAATTAGATATAAAGCAAAAGGTAATATAGATGTTAAAAACGCGTAAAATATCAACGGAATTTTATAATTTTTCATCTTTTGCAATGTTAATGCTAAAAGTATTGATAAAGCTGGATAAACAGGAACTGTATAGTTAGGTAGTTTTGTTTTAGATATACTAAAGAATGTTGTATAAATCAGTACAATAAGAGTTAAATATAAGTAGTCTGGATTTATTTTATTTTTTATAAATTCTTTAATAGTATTTGGTACAAAAATACTAAAAGGAAGCATACCAATAAAAACAAACAAGAATGTTAATACAAAAATACCTCCATGACCTTCCATTGAATCTGTAAATCTTGAGATGTTATGTTTTAATAAAAACTCTTTTAACCACAACCCATCTGTTTCAATTGCTACAGCTACATACCAAGGTAAAGATATTAAAAGTGTTAAAAATAAACCTACAGGAAGTTTTAAATCTGGAATATCTTTTTTAAAATAGAATTTTAAGATAAATAAAAACACTAAAATTATTCCAAAAGGTAGAACAAAAGCAACAATACCTTTAGAAAGTATACCTAAACCTAAACTTATATAAAACAACCAAATAAATTGTTTATCTGCAAATTTGTAGTATAAATAAAAGGTAATAAAAGATAAATTTATGAAAAATATCAAATATGGGTCAGGAACTGCCATATGAAATTGGAAAACAAAATGTAAAGAAGATAAAAGTATCAAGGCAGATAAAATTGCTGTATTTAAGTTAAAAACTTTTTTAGAAAAGTAAAAAGTAATCATTAAAGTAAGACTTCCAAAAATAGAAGAAAAAAATCTTGCAGAAAATTCATTAACACCAAAAAGTTTATAAGCTAAAATCATGAAATAATAATGTAATGGTGGTTTATCTGTTCTAAGTTCGTAGTTAAATGTAGGTACAATAAAATTACCAGACTCTAACATTTCTCTTGCACAGCTTGCATTTTTTGCTTCATCTAAGCTAAATATAGAAATTCCCCATATATTTAAACTAAAAAGAAAAAAAGAAAAGATAAATAGATATATATAAAGAAATTTTTCTTTAAAATTAAAACCTTGAATCAAATTTTATAACCTACCTTTCAACTTTTCTAACAAATATTCCACTCTTTTTATATCTAACCTTACTCCTTCAAATATCAATAATTAAACTCCTATATTTTTAAAATCTATATTCTATTATATTTTATTCTACAGTAGATAGGAAATATACTTTTAAACTTACAAAAGGAATTATCAGTAAACAAATAGAAAAACAAAATCGTTTCATATTTCAACGGAGGATGAAAGTTTTATGAGAATTACTATTCATTACTCTATTGTTTATAAAAATCGGACAGTTTATTACTGCTATTGCAAGCTTAATCTTTATCTCGCTTATCAAAATGATGCTAAGTCTAAATAATAGGTCATACGAGATAGAAAAGCAGTTTACTAAGTTAGAGAATGAAGTAGCTCATTTAGTTAAGCTAAATAGTAAAATAACTCATTTAATCGAAGATATACAAGATATTAAACATACTGTAAAAACAATACCAGGTTTAAATAGTAAAGTGTATGAGATAGAAAAGCAATTTACTAAATTAGAGAATGAAATAACTCATTTAACTAAAGATATGCAAAAGGTTTGCTCCTTCTTTGATTGAGTAGGTTGCTATAACTGGTTTATCTGCCTTAATTATTGCATTGTATAGGTCCTTTTTGTCATAGCCTGTTATGTAGTAAGCATCGTCCATGAGTTTCTCTCTCATGATTTCTATAAATTTTAATGAAGGTGTAAATATTATACTCGATTTATTCTCTTCAATAAAGTCTAAGCAGAAGTTGATTTTTTGTTTAGATGCTCTATAAAAGAATTTAATTTAGTTGTCAATACCTAAATTGATATTTAATGCCTTTCTAATTGGCTTTTATCAATGGTAAAAATTGGTATATGTTTATTGCTTTAAGCTATGGTAAAAATAATAAAAAATTTGCTTTAATGTTAAACAGGTATCATAGATGTAACGATAAGTAAAGTTAGGTCTAAGTATTACACTAAGCCAATTTTCCATAGCTCTTCACCTCTTGACTTTTTTTAAAAATGTAGTATAATATCATAAACGTCACCTCCGAAAAGTTATTTTTAATCTTCTTATATCCTGGAAGTTTTACCAATACTCCCCCTTTTCCTTCCAGGACCTTTTATTTTCATTACAATTCTATTACATCATCATTAATAACAGTATTAGGACGGCTATCCAAATTGTTAAACCTTTCAACTTCTTGTAAAAACTTATTAGATTGCTCATATAAGGCATTAAAGTTAGGGTCTGTTTTAGTTATGATTTTGTTAAACTTAAATACAGGAACTAAGTATTTTATAGCGCCTTTCTTTTGTAATATAAACTCAGAGATTGTCCAATTAGTAAAGCCAGGCTCAGGTCTAACAACAATAGCAGATTTTAAGCCTTGTTTTTGTGAGATTGTAGGATATTGTCATAACCATTAAAAATTTGATATAGTATATGTACAACATATAAAAAGAGGATCATTTTATGAATAAAGTACTTGCTATAAGACATGTTAAAGTTGAGCATACAGGTCTACTTGGAGAAGTATTATACAATATGGGTTATCAAATAGACTATCTTGATACACCAGAAGGACAACTTTTAAAAGAACCTATTGAAAATTATTCGTTAGTAATAGTGCTTGGTGGTTATATGGGAGCATATGAAGAATATAAATATCCATTTTTAAATTATGAGTTTAAAATTATGGAATACGCTTTAAAATCAGATATCCCACTTATTGGGATATGTCTTGGGGCTCAAATGCTTGCAAAGGTTTTAGGTTCAAATGTATACAAAGGCCATAAAAAAGAGATTGGTTTCTTTGAGGTAAAAAAATCCAACAATCATCCATACTTTAATGACTTTCCTGATAATTTTAAGGTTTTTCAATGGCACAATGATACTTTTGATTTACCAAATGGTGCTACAAGAGTATTTAGTTCAGATGATTATAAAAATCAAGGTTTTGTTTACAGTAAAGCAGTAGGTTTACAGTTTCATGTTGAAGTAAATGAAAGTATGATTAAAGAATGGCTAAGTGAATACTCTGAAGAGGTGCAAAAAGAAAACATAAATATATTAGCTATGCTAAAAGATGCTTCTCTATACATAAAACCACTAAAAATTTATCAACAGATCTTTAGTTTTTTAACTAAAATATTACAACTTGAATAAGAAGTAATCTAAAAATTTTTTCACAATTTTAATTGTCAGTTGTAGAATTTTTTATATTATCATTCGTTGAGTTGGTAAGATTTACTTTAATTTTTAAATCAAGATTTGAAAATTATCTCTAAATGTTTAAAATATTTTGTATGGAAAAAGAGATTAGTTGGGCATTAGAGTTTATAGAGAAAGCCCCAGAAGAAGCTGGTGTATATTTGTTTAAGAATGATAAAAAGCAGTATATATATATTGGAAAAGCTATCAATATAAAAAATCGATTAAAAAATCATTACCAACAGTTAAAAATAGATATTAAAGAAAGAAAGATTTTTCAAGAAAGTAGCAATATTGAATGGATTATAACTAAATCAGATTATGAAGCTTTTGTTTTAGAAAATGAACTTATAAAACAGTTTAAACCTAAATACAATGTAAGACTTAAATCTGGAAGTAGTTATCCAATGATAGTTATCACAGATGAAGACTATCCAACAGTAAAAATAAGTAGAAAGTATGGAGAATTTAAAGGTGAGTATTTTGGACCTTTTTTACCTGCTAAATCTGCCAGAGCTATGAAAGATTTAATACACAAACTATTTAAAATCAGAACCTGTGATCCCTTACCTAAAAGAGATTTAGTATGTTTCGATTATCATCTTGGGTTATGTTCAGGTCCATGTGCCAATAAGATCTCAAAGAAAGATTATTTAGAAGATGTAAGTATACTAAAAGCTTTCTTATCTGGAAATGTAAAAAACGTAATTTACAAACTTTATGATAAAGTTAACTACTATACAGAAAAAATGATGTTTGAAAAAGCAGCTATCGTTAGAGATCAGATAAAAGCAATAGAAAACATAATAACAAAACAAGAGGTTATAGGTATTGGGATAGATGAAGCTGATATTTTTTACTTTATTGGAACTAAAGTATATTTGATTATTGTAAGAGGAAATACAATTATAGGAAAAGATGAGCTGAGAATAAGTAACCAAGATTTTGAAGAAGGTAGTGAAGTCTTTATTATTACAGACTATTATAGTAAAGATACTTACGTTCCAAAAACAATTATCTTAAATAAAGATATACAAGATTTAGACAACTTAAAAAATTGGTTTTTAAAACAAAAGAATATTGATATTAAAATATCTTTAGAAGTTCCTATAGCGGTAGAAAACTTTGTAAATAGAAATATTTCTATTTTTGAAACAGATAGTTTAAATAGAGTATTTAAATCTGTTTTCTCTTTTGAACTTCCAAAAAGGATAGAATGTTTTGATATATCACATATTGATGGAAATTTTACTGTAGGTTCTTGTGTTGTTTGGGAAAATGGTTTCATGAATAAAAGAGAGTACAGAAGGTATAAAGTTAAAACCGTCGAATACATAGATGATTATAGAGCTTTAAGAGAAGTTTTAGAAAGAAGATTTAAACATTATAAAGATATGTCATATATTCCTTTAGTTTTAATAGATGGTGGAAAAGGACAACTTTCCCAAGGAATTAAGATTAAAGAAAAGCTTGGTTTAAAAGATTTGAAAGTTTTTTCTATAGCAAAAAAGGAAGAAATAGTATATACAGACGATGGGAAAGAGGTTAAACTTTTTAAACATGCAGAACTTCTTAAACTTTTTACGAAAATAAGAGATGAAGCCCATAGATTTGCCATTACATACAATAGAAAACTTAGAGAAAAAGAAGGGTTAAAAAGTGTATTAGATAGTATTGAAGGAATTGGGGAAAAGAGAAAAGAAGTTTTATATAGAACCTATAAAACCATAGACAATATAATTAAAGCAAGTGATGAAGAACTAAAAAAACTTGGTATCCCTTCTTCTGTAGCTCAAAAAATAAAAAATTATTTAACTTCTTGATTTTTATCTGGCTTTTGTTTGTAGTAAAACATAATTCTATCTACTAAATTTTTTAATACTGTAGCAGAAACACCACCACCACCAATATGTTCTCCAGCAAATTTT
>JBBIPN010000038.1:0-13143 GCA_037442825.1 Sulfurihydrogenibium sp.
TGCAGAAAATTAGAAACTTTTCTATAATAGCACACGTTGATCATGGAAAATCTACGTTAGCTGATAGACTTATAGAGTTTACAGGTGGACTTGAAAAAAGAGAGATGAAAGAACAGCTTTTAGATACGCTTGATATAGAGAGAGAAAGAGGTATTACAATAAAACTTCAAGCTGTTAGATTAAAGTACAAAGATTATACATTACATTTAATAGATACACCAGGACACGTTGATTTTGGTTATGAAGTTTCAAGGTCATTGGCTGCTTGTGAAGGGGCATTATTGTTGGTAGATGCTACACAAGGTATAGAAGCTCAAACGATAGCCACATTTTGGCAAGCTTTAAACCTTAATCTTGAGATTATACCAGTTATAAATAAAATAGACTTACCTTCTGCAGACGTAGATAGAATTAAATCTCAAATTGCTGATGTTTTAGGGCTTGATTCAGAAGGTGCTATACTTGCTTCAGGTAAAGCAGGTATTGGTATAGAAGATATACTTAACGCTATTGTTGAAAGGATTTCAGCTCCAAAAGGAGATGAAAATAAACCACTTAAAGCATTAATATTTGACTCTTACTATGACCCTTATAGAGGTGCTGTTGCTTTTGTTAGAGTTATAGATGGAGAGGTAAAAGTTGGAAATAAAATAAAGTTAATGTCTACAGGAAAAGAGTTTGAAGTTACAGAAGTTGGAGCACAAACACCAAAAATGACAAAGTTAGATACGTTAAGAGCTGGAGATGTTGGATATATTGCAGCAGCTATAAAAGATGTAAGAGATATTAGAGTAGGTGATACTATAACAGATGCAAAAAGGCCTACTGACAAACCAGTAGAAGGTTTTAGACCTGCAAAACCTATGGTATACGCTGGATTATACCCAACAGGTATAACAACATTTGAAGATATGAGAGATGCTTTAGAAAGATATTCAATAAACGATGCTGCTTTAACTTACGAAGTAGAATCTTCTCCTGCTCTTGGGATGGGTTTCAGATGTGGATTCTTAGGATTGTTACATTTAGAGATTGTTCAGGAAAGGTTGGAAAGAGAGTATGGTATTGAACTTATTACAACAGCACCAAACGTAATATACAAGGTAATTACTACAAAAGAAGAAGAGATAGAAGTTAGAAATCCATCTCAACTTCCACCACCTAACTATATTGACAAAATATTAGAACCATACATAGAAGCAAGCATAATTACACCTAATGAATATGTTGGAGCTATAATACAACTTGTACAAGAAAAAAGAGGTATACAGAAAGGTTTTGAGTATATAGACCAAAAAACAGTTCTTTTAAGGTATGAAATACCGTTAGGTGAAGTTCTTTTTGATTTTCATGATAAATTAAAAACGGTTACAAAAGGATATGCTTCTTTTGATTACGAGTTTACAGGTTATAGAGAAGGTGATTTAGTAAAAATGGAGATACTAATAAACGACGAACCTGTTGATGCACTTTCTTTTATAGTCCATAGAGATAAAGCCTATAGAGTAGGTAGGAATATAGTAGATAAAATGAAAGAAGTTATACCAAGACAGCTTTTTGAAGTAAAAATTCAAGCTGCTATAGGTTCAAAAATTATTGCATCAAATAGAGTTGCACCACTTAGGAGGGACGTATTGGCAAAATGTTATGGTGGTGATATTACAAGAAAGAAAAAACTATTAGAAAAACAAAAAGAAGGAAAGAAAAGAATGAAACAGTTTGGTAAAGTAGAACTACCACAAGAAGCATTTTTAAGTATTTTAAAGGCTGATTAATGATAGACGAGATAAATTTAGTTAAAATCTTAAAAGAAAGAAAGATATCTGGTGAAGATTTATCTCATATATTTAATGTTTCAAGAACTGCAATATGGAAAAAGATAAATAAATTAAAAACTTTTGGTTATGAAATAGAGATAGATAAAACAGGCTATAAAATAATCAAATCTCCAGAGACACTTTTACCTTATGAAATAATTCCACATTTGAAAACAAAATTTATAGGTAAAAACTACATATATTTTGATGAAATAGACTCTACAAATTTAGAAGCTAAAAGACAACATTATCTTGATGGAACGGTTATTTTAGCAGAATATCAAACTTCTGGAAGAGGAAGAAAAAACAGAAACTGGTATAGTAGTAAATATAAAGGTTTATACTTTTCTATAGTACTATACCCACAGATAGAGATTAAATATCTACCTTTATTTAGTTTACTTTTTAATTACAGTGTTTTTAAAGTATTAAAAAATTTAGTAAAAGGAAATCTAAAAATAAAATGGCCAAATGATATATATCTAAACAGTAAAAAAATAGCTGGATTTTTAATAGAAAGTAGTATAGAAAATAACCAAATAACAAAAATTATAGTTGGAATAGGTATAAACGTAAATCAAACGTTGGAAGACTTCCCTTCAGAAATTGAAAACTTAGCAACTTCTTTACTTATAGAAGAAAGTAAAAAATTTAAAAGGAATAGTATATTTTTTAAAGTTATCTCTATGATAGAAAAAGATTATAGGAAATTTTTAAAAGAAAAATATTTAAATATAGAAGATATTAAAAACAATCTTTTATGGAAAGGGGAGAATATTGTTATTATTGAAAACAATCAGATTATTACATCTGGTAAATTGATTGGTTTAAATGAAGATGGTGGTTTAAAAATTGAAAACGATAAAGGTATAGAGTATATATATGTCGGAGATTTATCAATTCGCTTTAGTTCTTTGTAGCTTTGTGAAAAAGTATAAGATTATAGAATTTTAGACAGAAAGAAATTTGTTTTTATAAATCAAATCTTATTGTTTCTTTAGCAAGGGTATTAAGTCTTTTCCTTAGTTTATCTGCAGCTTTTCAAAGTTTATCTTCAAAATTTAAATCGTTTTCTTTCATAAAAAAATCAACAGCATTTAGCCATTTTATTTAATATATTTTTTTCTTTAGGGTTTATCAACTCTACAAACTCTATTAACTCAAAGAATTTATTCTATATTCTGAATTTGCTGTCTTATTTTTTCTAACTGGGTTTTCATTTCAACTGTATTTTGACTAAAATCTGGCATTTTGTTACCAAGGGTATTTATCTCCCTATGCATCTCTTGACATAAGAAATCAAGTTGTCTACCTATTGATTGATCTAACTTTAAAAGTTCTCTAAACCTTGAAATATGTGACTTTAATCTGACTATCTCTTCTGTTATATCAAGTTTATCAGCCAACAGTGTAGCTTCTATAAAAGCTCTTTCAGAGTAATTTTCTCCAAGTAACTGTTTTACTTTTAAGCTTATTTTTTCTTTTAAAGATTTAATTATGTTATCTTTTTTTGATTCAATTATTATTAAATTTTCTTCTATAGTCTTTAATCTATTTTTAATATCTTCAACTAAAAAATCTCCTTCCTTTTTCCTTTCGGCTTTTAAAAGTTCTAAAGTTTCTTTTAATGTGTTTAAAATATCTTCTTTAGCTTTATCAGAAAAATCTTGATTATTATCGTTAATTAGTATTAAAGCTACAGATATATCATAAATTTTATCATCAGATATTTTTAATCCTACTGTAGTTGTGGTATCTCTAACAGTTCTAACATACTCAGAAAGTGTATTTACATCAATAGGAAATTCTGCTTTTGTTTTTATAATATTTATATGTACCTGAAATGTACCCCTTTCAAAGTAATTTTGGATAATTTTTCTAATTTCTAAATCTAAATAAGTAAAAACATTTTTATCACCTTTTATAGATATATCAATACCTTTACTATTTAAAGATTTTACTTTTATATCTAATTCATAACCATCAAAAGATCTTTTAACTGTAGAAAAACCTGTCATACTATATGGCATTAATCTTCTCCTAATTTTTTTGTAAAACTACAACATGAACTAATCCAAAGAATCTTTTTTTCATGTACAAGATATTGAAACCTTTTTTTTCAAATAATGGCTTGATTTCAGAAAATTTTAAACTGTTTCTTATAGAATGGACAAAGTAGTCCCATTCTTCTTTAGAAAATATCATCCTACCAAAAGGTCTAAAAATTTTATCTACAAAAAATAAAATAAATCTATAAATTAACTGATTTTCTGGTTTTCCAATATCTAAGATTGATATAGTTCCTTTTGATTTCAAAACTTCATTTATATGTTTTATAATTTCATCTCTTGGAAGATGTCTAAAAACAAGAGAAAAATATATACTATCTAAGGAGTTTTTTTTAAATGGAAGATTTAAAGCATCTGCTTTTATAAATAGAACATTATCTTTATTTATCTTTTCTTTTGCTGTCTTTAGCATGTTAAAAGATAAGTCTACACCAAAAAGTGTATTGTGTTTATTTTTTAAAGAAATTTTTTTTAAAACTTCTCCTGTTCCTGTTCCAATATCTAATGCAACATTACTGTTTGGTGTATTATATATAAGTTCATTTTGCCATTTATTTATTAAGCCAAATGTAGCAGTGCTTAAAAATTTATCATAATGTTTATTTACACTGTCAAAAATTTTTTCTACTAAACTTTTTTCCATTTTGTACCAAAAGGTGTATCTTCTAAAACAATACCTTTTTCTGTCAATTTATCCCTTATTTCATCAGCTATTGCAAACTGCTTTTCTTTTCTTGCTTTTTCTCTGATTTCGATAAGAATATTTATCAGATCTTCACTAATTTTTTCTTCTTTTTTCTTTATCTCTATAGTCTCTTCTTTTATACAAGGTTCTAAACTATCAAATAGTCCGAAAATATCTCTACATATATTATGTAATGTTTCAGATGCTTCTTTATAAGATTCTAAAGCTTTTTTAGAAATTCCACCTTCTTTTATAGCTTTATCTTTTAAGATATTCATCTCTCTTACTAATCCAAATAAAGATGCTAATCCTTCTGTTGTATTAAAGTCATCACTCATTGCAGAATAAAATCCTGCTTGAGCTTTTTGAATATGAGTGTATAAATCTCCTTCAAAATCATCT
This sequence comes from Sulfurihydrogenibium sp., assembly GCA_037442825.1. GTDB lineage: Bacteria > Aquificota > Aquificia > Aquificales > Hydrogenothermaceae > Sulfurihydrogenibium. Next base: position 4,974 of record JBBIPN010000038.1, read on the forward strand.
TTTATAGGGAGTTTTTTAAGTATGTCTATCTCTTCTATAGCATTTTTAAGTCTTTCATAAGCTTTTTTTGTTTCTTCCATTTTTTCCCAAGAGAAATCAAGAGGACTTCTATAGTGAACTGATAAAACCAGTAATCTTAAAATATCTGGACTGTATCTATTGTATATTTCTTTTAGTGTAATAAAGTTTCCTAAGGATTTTGACATTTTTTGACCGTTTACAGTTACTAAACCGTTGTGTATCCAGTATCTTGCGAAAGGTTTTCCTGTCAAACTTTCTGCTTGTGCAATTTCATTTTCATGGTGAGGGAATGTTAAGTCTAAACCACCACCATGTATATCTATAGTTTCACCTAAATGTTTAAAAATCATGGCACAGCATTCTGTATGCCATCCTGGTCTTCCTTTCCCCCAAGGTGATTCCCAGTAAGGTTCTCCTGCTTTTGCTGATTTCCACAATGCAAAATCGAGAGGATCTTTTTTCTTTTCTCCAAGTTCTATCCTTGCCCCAGCTAAAAGCTCATCAACGCTTCTTTTTGATAGTTTCCCATAATCTTTAAACTTTCTAACAGAGAAGTATACATCCCCATCTGCTTCATATGCATAACCTGAATTTATCAATTTTTGAATGAAATCTATAATATCAGGTATGTGGGTTGTTACTCTTGGTTCTATATCGGCAGGTTCTATTCTAAACTTTTCAGCATCATCAAAGTATTCTTTAATAAATTTATCTGATATAACAGAAAATGGTAAACACTCTTTTTTTGCTCTGTTGATAATTTTATCATCAATATCTGTAAAGTTTCTAACGAAAATAACATTATAACCAAGATATTTTAAATATCTTCTTATCATATCGAAAACTATTAAACTTCTACCATGTCCAACATGGTTATAATCGTAAACAGTAACACCACATGTATAAATTTTAACTTCTCCAGGTTTTATAGGTGCAAAATCTTCCTTTTGACCAGAAAGAGTGTTATATATTTTTAAGCTCATTTGTTTTTCTCCCAGCAGTTTTTAAAATAATTTTATCACACTTTATTTTTATCTTTCTTTATTATATAAAACACTATTCCTAAAACCAAAATAACAAAACTATAAGAGACTAACTCTATGGCTTTTTTTTCACTACTTTCAGAAAGAGAAGCAATAAGAAGTTTTCTTATCATCGCTGCCAAAGCTATTCCTATAAATACAGTTAAACCAAATCCACCACCTTTAAAATGTTTAATCTCTTCATTCATAAGTTCACCAACTGCCCAAAGTATCAGTAAACTACCGAGAAGTGCAACAATTCCTTCTTCAAAAGGTACACGATTAAATAAAAGTTTGTACATATCAAAGCCAAATAAAAAGATAACAAACAGTGATACAATTATAAGAGCACCTAAAATTGCTACATCTATAAATTCTGCATACCTTTTTGAGAATATAAAAAGTTTTTTTTCTAAAGGAGAGAGAACGTCATATTTACTTAGCTCTTCTTCTCTATAAGCTATCGTTAATATATCTAAGTTAATATCAAGAAGTTTTCCTATTGATGATACATAAAGATTTCTTTCTTGTTTATCACTTATTTCTAAATCTATTTTTTCAATTATAAATCTTCTTACAAAATTAAAAGCTGCATTAACATAATGTGTTGGAAGTCCTATACTTACATGAACTTCACCTATCTTTTGTAGTTTTAAAAAGTATTCAACGTTATAATTTCCGGTAAATAACTCTAAAAACCATTCTCTTACTTTCTTCCTATGTCTTGATATCATTTCGTCATTTTTTAAAAAATCTTTTGCTTGAGAAAAATTAAATATGAATATGTAAAATCTATCTATAAACTCATCTACATATTTTTCAAAAATTGGTTTTAACTGTTTTATTCTTTTTTCATCTTCTTCAGTAAATTCAAAATCTTTTTTTATCTGCTTTATATCTAGTTTCATCGTTAATCTCTTAAAGTTTTATATTTTTTATTTTACCAAATTTTATATTTTTAACAATCTCAGCTAAAGATGTGTTAAACAAAGTGTATAAACGTTCTCTCTCAATAACCCATCTGTGATGTATAGCACATGGTTTTTCATCGGAACATTCTTCAAAACCAAGTATACATGAGTTAAATAATTTGTCATCATCTAAAGATTTAATAATATCTATAATTTTAATATCTTTAATTGGTTTTTTAAATACTATTCCACCTTTTGGACCTCTATATGAAGCTAAAATACCACTTTTTACTAATCTTTGAATATTCTTTGCAAGAAAATGAAAAGGTAAGTTTAAACGTTCTGATATTTCTTTAACAGATATATATTGATGATCTTGATTTAATGCTAAAAATATTAAAGCTCTTATACAATCTTTTACAGATTCAGATAACATTTTTAACCTCCATATCTTAATTTAGCTGCATAGTAAACAATTAAGACACCTACAATAAGGTTTAATATACCTACCAACCTTGATAAAACTCTATATCTGTCATTTAAATGTGACCTTGGACCTAAATATAGATCATGTATTAAAGCTAAAATAAATGTAAGTAAAAATAGATGGATTTTATCGCGTAAAGTGCTAACGTATGTAGAAGTTCTTAAAAAGATATCGTTAAAAGATATACCTAAATAATGCATATTACCTATACCGGTAACAAACAAAATAGGAAGTCCTATAAATGTAGCTATTATAGAATATCTTTTTCCTACTTTTTGAAAAATTTCTACACTATCTTTCAGTTTTCTTACATAGGGAGATAAAACAAAAACCATAAACAGCATTCCACCTATCCACAAAGTAGCAACAATTATATGAATAGTTAAAATAGTCTCTTTCACTGTCTATCCTCCAAATTTAAGATAATTTTATCTTAAAATGTCAGATAATGCAACTGTATGGTAAAATTATATGTAAAATTATTATTTACAAAAAATTTGAGGTAATAGTATATGCCCCATAGGCTTTATCAAGAAGAAAAACAAAAAGCTATTAATATATTAAATGATTTAAAAGTCAAGCTTTATAATAAAAGTTGGTTTCCTGCAACAAGTGGTAATTTATCTTACAAACTTCATGAAGATCCTTTGATATTTGCTGTTACTACATCTGGAAAAGATAAAGGAACTGTAAGCCATGAAGATGTAATATTTGTAGATAAAGATGGTAAACCTGTAGAAAAAACACGCTTAAAACCATCTGCAGAAACGTTGATACATTCTTATATATACCAAAAAACAGATGCAAACTGTGTCATTCATATACATACACCAGCAAACAATTTTATATCTTATACTTATTTTGAAGATAAAAAAGTGAAAATAAAAGATTTTGAGATGATAAAAGCTTTAGATATTTGGAAGGAAGATGCTGAGATAGAAGTACCTATTGTTGATAACTACTTTGATTTAAAAAAACTTGCTGAAGAATCTGGCAAAGCTATAAATCCAGAAGTTCCAGCTATTTTAATTAAAACACATGGTATTTACTGCTGGGGAAGAAATGAGTTTGAAGCAAAAAGACATATAGAAGCCTTTGAATTTATGTTTAATTTAATTAAAGATATTATTTTGTACAAGCAGACTAAAAACATTTGGAGGTAAATAAAGATGGCTAAATTAATTTTTAGAAAATCAGGAAAAGTTATAGAAGATGTAGAAGAAATAAAATCTTTCTTATCAAAGTATGGAGTCGTTTATGATAGATGGGGTATAGATAGGCTACCAGAAGATGTTAGGAAAAATTATGATATAGATGAAGAAAACTCAAAAGCTATAATACAAGCTTATGAAAAAGAACTTAAAGAATTAAAAGAAAAAATGGGATATGTAACAGAAGATATAGTTGTTTTATCAGAAAAAACACCAAATCTTGAAAGTTTGATGGAAAAGTTTAAGAGAGAGCACCACCATATAGATGATGAAGTTAGATTTGTAGTAGATGGTAGTGGAATTTTTCCAGTAAAAATAGAGGGTGATATTGTAGATATTCATGTTGAAGCTGGAGAGCTTATTGTAGTTCCAGCAGGTGCAAGACATTGGTTTGAACTCGATGAAAATAAAAAAATTAAATGTATCAGGGTATTTAAAACACCCTTAGGCTGGGAAGCTATATACAATGAATCTGAAAAAGCTACTATGAGGGACTAAATGTTATCAGAAGAAAGAGAAAATTTAAGAATATTTGTAGGTAAAAACGCAAATTACTATATAGCAAAATGGGAAGAGTTAGGAGAAGGAAATAAAATTAGCTGGAACTGGTCTGCTTTCTTCTTTGGACTTATTTGGTTTGCTTATAGAAAGATGTATCCTCATACATTTGCTATGCTTATTTTTAGTATCATACTTTATATTGTCCAAGTTAAGTTTAATACATCAGAATGGGTTGTTGCTCTTACAAATTTATCAATATCCATAGTGATTGGTATGTTTGGAAATTATCTTTACTATGATTATTCTAAATCAAAACTAAAAGATATAAAAAAACAAACTCAAGATGAAAGAAAACTTTATGTAGAACTTGCAAGAAATGGCGGAACAAGTATAGCTACAGCTTTTGGTATATTTGTTTTGTATTTAATAACGCTATCTATCATAGAGTATGGCTTAAATGGAGGTTAAATAATGAAGATGTTAGAAGGAAAGAAAGCATTAGTATTAGGAATAGCTAACGACAAAAGTATAGCTTATGGAATAGCAAAGGTTTTTTATGAAAATGGTGCAAAACTTGCTTTTAACTATTTAGACGAAAGAATAGAAAAAAGAGTAAATCCTATAGCACAAGAGTTTAATGCAGATTTTATAGTAAAATGTGATGTTTCAAAAGATGAAGATATTAAAAATCTTGCTGAAACAGTAAAAGAAAAATGGGGTAATATTGATATAATTGTTCATTCTATAGCTTATGCAAACAAAGAATTTTTGAAAAACCTATATTACACTGTAGATAGACAATCTTTCCTACAAGCTATGGATATAAGTGTTTATTCTTTTACTGCTATTGGAAGGGAATTCTTACCTTTATTAAATGAAGGTGGTTCATTATTAACATTATCATACTACGGTGCTGAAAAAGTAATTTATAATTACAATGTTATGGGCGTTGCAAAAGCTGCACTAGAAGCATCTGTAAAGTATTTAGCAAGAGATTTTGGACCTAAAAATATACGGGTAAACTGTATTTCAGCTGGACCTATCAAAACATTGGCAGCAATGGGTATCTCAGATTTTTCAGATATTCAAAAAGTAGCTGCTGAAAGAGCTCCTTTAAAAAGAACTGTTAGTATTGAAGAAGTTGGTAAAGCTGCATTATTTTTATGTTCTGATCTAGCATCAGGGATAACAGGAGAAATTTTATATGTAGATGCAGGTTATAACATAATAGGAATGTAGAGGTAAAGGAATGAAGTTATATATAAACGGTCAGGAAAGGGAGTTTAATAAAGATAAGTTGAATATATCTGACCTTGTAAAAATATTAGAGATAAAAGCACCTAACTTTGCTGTTGCTGTTGGTTATAATGTTATTCCAAAAAGTGAGTATGATAGTTATGAGCTTAAAGAAGGAGATAAAGTTGAGATTGTGCATTTTGTAGGTGGAGGTTGATATTGCAAACGATACAAAAAGTAAGAGGATTTCAAGATATATATGGAGAAGATGCAAAAAAGTATAGATATATAGTAAACACATTTAGAAAATATTTTGAAAATTTTAATTTTAAAGAAATTATACTGCCATATGTGGAAGATGTCTCTCTATTTAAAAGGTCTGTTGGTGAAGAGACAGATATTGTTCAAAAAGAGATGTATGTTTTTACAGATAAAGGTGGGAGAGAAATTGCTTTAAGACCAGAAGGTACAGCAAGTTGTGTAAGAGCTTATATTGAAGAAAAGATGTATGCAGAAGGTGGTTATCATAAACTATTTTATGAAGGTGCTATGTTTAGGTATGAAAGACCACAAGCTGGAAGATATAGACAGTTCCATCAAATTGGAGCTGAAATCTTTGGTGCCTCGTCTTATATTGCTGATGTAGAATTAATATATATGGTTTACAGTATACTTAAAGAGTTAAATATAGATTTTAGATTAGAGATAAATACTTTAGGAGATTTTTCTTCAAGGAAAGTATACACAGAGAATTTAAAATATTATCTTAAAAGGAGTGAAGAAAAACTCTGTCAAGATTGTAAAAGAAGATTAGAAACAAATCCATTGAGAGTTTTAGATTGTAAAGTAGAAGGTTGTAAAGAGATAGTAAAAAATGCTCCAACAATATCAGATTTTTTATTAGAAGAATCAAAATTTAGATTTGAAAAAATTAAAGAGAATTTAAAAATTTTAAGCGTTGATTTTATTGAAAATTCTAAGTTAGTTAGAGGACTTGATTACTATACAGATACAGTTTTTGAGTTTATATCACAGAAAATAGGGTCACAAGGAACTGTTGCAGCTGGTGGAAGATATGATAACCTTGTATCTCAACTTGGTGGTCCAGATACACCTGCACTTGGTTTTGCTGCAGGTATAGAACGTTTAATTTTACTTGTAGAAAAATTACCAAAAGATAAACCTTTATACACAGTTATTCCTTTAAGCCAAGATTTTTATACAACCTCACTTTTACTATCATCTAAGATGAGGAATTTAAACATAAAAACAGAGTTAATATTAAAGGAAGGTAGTCTAAAATCTTTATTAAAATTGGCAAATAGATTAAATTCTGATTATGTAATCTTTGTTTCTCAAAAATATGAACTTAAAGATATGAAATCTGGAAATCAGGAAATATTTTTAAACGAAGAAAATTTATTAGAAATCTTAAATTCAGGAGAAAAAACTGTTTAAGTTTGAACTTTTAAAAGAAGATGGAAATGCAAGATTAGGTAGGATATATACTTCCCATGGTATTATTGATACACCTGTTTTTATGCCTGTTGGAACCCAAGGAACTGTAAAAGCTGTTACATTAAAACACCTTGAAGAGATAGAAGCTCAAATAATTCTTGGAAATACTTACCATTTATACTTAAGACCAGGATTAGAGATTTTAAAAAGTTTTAATGGACTTCATAATTTTATAAACTGGAAAAAACCAATACTTACTGATAGTGGTGGTTTTCAAGTTTTTTCTTTAGCAGCTGGTAAAGAAAAAGAAGGTAAACAAAAAGCACAGGTTATAGTTACAGAAGAAGGAGTAAAATTTAAATCTCACTTAGATGGTTCTTGGCACTTTTTTACACCAGAGTTTGTAATGGAGATACAAGATATAATAGGTAGTGATATAATGATGCCATTAGACGAGTGTCCACCTTATCTATGTAGTTATCAGTATGCAGAAGATAGTTTAAAAAGAACATTAAGATGGCTTAAACGATCAAAAGATGTAAAGAAGAATAAAAATCAAGCCCTATTTGGTATAATCCAAGGTTCAGTATATCCAGAATTAAGAAAGATAAGTGCTTTAGAAACAGTTAATATAGACTTAGATGGTTATTCTATAGGTGGATTATCCGTTGGAGAACCAAAAGAGTTTATGTATTCTATGACAGAAGTTGTTACACCTTTGATTCCAAAAGATAAACCAAGATATTTAATGGGGGTAGGTACTCCAGAAGACATTTTAGAAAGTGTTGAAAGAGGTATTGATATGTTTGACTGTGTTATGCCTACAAGAAACGGAAGGAATGGAACACTTTTTACCCACTTTGGAAAATTAAATATAAAATCAGCTAAGTATAAATTTGATGATTCTCCTGTTGACCCTCTATGTGATTGTTATACATGTAAAAACTTTTCAAAAGGTTATTTAAGACATCTCTATAATGCAGAAGAAATAACAGCTTATATATTAGGTACTATTCATAATTTAGGGTTCTATATAAATTTAATGAAAAATATAAGAGAATCTATAAAAATATCTAATTTTCAACAATTTAAGAAAAATTTTTTAGAAAAATATAAAACATTGTTTTAATTGAAAAATGGATTATATTAGGCTATACTATTTTAACATTTAAAATACTTTACATAGGAGGTATAAGATGAAGGTAAAAGTTCAAGTAGACAAAGATCTTTGCACAGCATGTGCTCTCTGTTATGATGAAGTTCCAGAAGTTTATGAAGATTCTGGTGATGGAATAGCACAAGTTAAAGCTGAAGTTGGTGGTG
>JBBIPN010000039.1:0-12337 GCA_037442825.1 Sulfurihydrogenibium sp.
TCCTATTTTTACATCAATATTATACCTAAACAATTTAGGAAATTTTGATTTAACAGGTAGTACTTTATCTGTTCCTTCTATTAAAACAGGAATTACAGGTACTTTTGCTTTTTCGATGAGGTAGCCTATTCCTAATTGAGGTTTTCTAAACTCCCCTGGTTTTGCTCTTGTACCTTCTGGGAAAATACCTAAAACATAACCTTTTTTTAATAGATTTATAGCTGCTTTAATAGTAGATATATCACTTTTGTCTCTTTTAACAGGTATTGCACCTGATTTTTTTATAATAAAACTTAAGATAGGTATATCAAAAAGTTCTTTTTTTGCTAGAAAGATTATTGGTCTTGGGGAAATAATGTTTAAAACTGGAGGGTCAAGGTGGCTCCTATGATTTGCCGCTATTATACAACCACCTGACAACGGTATATTTTCAACACCTATAACGTTTATTCTAAGAAACTTTTTAAATATAGGTCTAATTTTAAAAAATATTTTATAACCAATTTCAGAATAAGGAAGAATTTCCTTCAAAAGTTTCTCCTAATATAGGAGTAGTTATAGCCAACCTCTCCTTTTTAAAGCATCTTCGTAAATTCTACCGTATAAAATTCTCCACTCTGGAGTACCTTCTACAATTTTCCTTGAATAAGACTTTATCCTCTGTCTTACTTCTTTATCTATCTCTCTTTCTTCTTTAAGCAACCTTTTAAGCATATCTAAAACTACTTTTCTTATTTTATTTGGATGTTCAAAAATTTCAACAGAGTCTTCTGTTTCTATATATCTTTTAATCTTGTTAGCAATTTGATTTAATCTTTCTTCTGGTTCAAGATGTATATTTCTCTCTTCTGCTAACTTTTCTTTTACTCTTAAAACAGCTGTTCTATATCTTATATCTTCATGTTCAAACTTTTTTATATGTTGTTCTACAAGTCTTTCTGCTTCTTCTTCTAATGCTTTCTCTTCTTCAATAGATTTTAGCAATATATCATATATATCTTGTCTAAATTTTTTCTCGTCTTCTGCTTCAACAAAATGTTCTTGTATAAGTTTGCCTGATATATTGTCTGCAATAATTTCCACCAGCTTTGCTGGTAGTTTCATAAACTTCCTCCTAATCTAAGATAGTTTAAAATTATATCATTCTAATTTTTTTTATGCAAATTAAATAATCATCAACATAACAGACTCTAAATCATATATATCATTCTCTAATTTTTCCAAGTTTTTAAAGTTAGTATTTTCAAAGAGAGAGATATACATATCTTTTGCTTGATCTAACATAAACTTATAAGCGTTATTATTTACTGTAATTAAAGGAGCATCTATTTTATTTTCTTTTATAATATGGAAAAGTTGAACTTTTTGTTTATCATAATCGATAAAACTATAGTAAGAGTATTCGGAAATAATAATACCTTCAAAATTTTTCCATAGCTTATAAAACTCCCTATATAAAATTGGTGATAAATTTTCTAAATTTTTGAAAATAATAATATCAAAACCAGCTAAGTTTTCTACTAATAAACTATCTGGATTTTGTATATCTTCCGCTGGAATTAATATATAAGATTTATTGTGTAGTCCAATTTCTAAATCATTTAAAAGATATTCTAAAAGTAAGCCAAAAAATTCACTATCCTGTGTTCTTACAGCTAATCTATTTGTCTTCCCTTTCCCAAGCTTTTTAAATTCTTCAATTAAATCTACAAAATCTTTATTATCTGGAAATGTCTTTCTACAGTTTATACTATAGTTTACAGGCGAAGGTGTCCTTAGATAAGGTTTTATTTTTAAAGCTGTTAAAACTTTATTTATATAAAAAACAATTTCATTTAAAAATTCCGAAATTTCATTTATATCAATACCAAATCTACTTAATCTGTTATAAAGAATATAACTACTTTTTTTATCATTGTAAACTAAAAAATTTACAGCTAAAAATACAAGATAATACAAATAAGCTCTTTTTAGATTTCTGTTGGATAAGTTTAAGGATCCTGCCTTTAATTTTAACATCGGATTTAATGTTTGAAAAGCTATTTTATAACTATCATAAACATCTGATAATACTTTTAACTTTTTACTTATATAAATTTCATTTAAAGATATAAAATCATCACCGAATGTAGATTTTTCATATATTCTTAATGGATAAGAGTAAAACTTTACACTGTTTTTAAGTAGATTTTTATAATTTGTATCCTTCTCTATAAAAATATTTACTATTGATGCAACTGTTTCAAGAAGCAGCAAAAGAATACCGGCTTTTCTTTTTGGTTGAAATGGTATAAAAGGAGCAAATTTTTTGTATGTTTGTATTTTTGTTAAACTAAATTGATTATGATTTTCAAATGTTTCAATAGGATTTTTATAGTTTGTTATATATAAATCAAAGTATTGATAAGTAAAATTTTTAATTTTATCCATTCCTAAGTGAGAAATAGCTGTTGTTAAATCTTTTATCTCTTCCACAACATTTTCTGAAGCTTTATTTGCTTCTTCTATTATTTTACTTTTGAGTGGTTTTATTTTATCAACAATTAAAGATAAACTTTCTGCATCAGCATTTGGATCATCAACTTCAGATAGTAAATTTATAAGATTTATAAAGTCAATAGGAAACTTTACATTGTCAAAATCTCTATCACTTATTGTGATTTTCTTACTAGGTTTCATATTCTTTATATATTTAGTATTATCTTTTATAAAACCGATATCTTCAAATTCTTCTTTAAACACCAAATCTATTTTTCTATCTGTTATCTCTAAAACATAACATCTATAACTTTTATTATTTATTTTTATCGGAACAATCAATCCTTCCTGTATAAGATTTGTCTTTTTTTCTGTTTTTATTCTAAGTAAAGATTTAGAAATAAATTCTATATCTCCAAACTCTTCTACTTTTATAGGTTTACTTAGATAGTATCTATCCCATCTATTATCAAATTCCATTATTTTCACCTCTTTTTTATTTTTATTGACAATATATATTTTATACTATCAAAAATTTTAAAAGAGGTTTATTATGAAAGCATTAGCTTTGATGTTTGAAAAAAGAAAAGATAATAAAGTATTGTGTAAAGCTTGCAATCAAAGATGTGTATTATCAGAAGGTGAGTATGGGAAATGTGGTATTAGAAAAAATGAAGGTGGTGAACTTTATCTTACCGTTTATGGTCTTGCAGCAGCTTACAATATAGATCCTATTGAGAAAAAACCATTATTTCACTTCTTACCTGGAACAGAAATACTATCTGTTGGTACTGTAGGATGTAATTTTAGTTGTAAATTTTGCCAAAATTTTGAGATATCTCAGTATCCTCAAGAACATAACTATAGAGTTTTTGGAGATACTTTAATGCCTGAGACAATAGTAAATATAGCAAAGACAAGAAAAATTCCATCTATAGCTTTTACTTATAATGAACCTGTTGTAGTTTTTGAATATGCTTATGATACTTTTAAACTTGCTAAAGAAAATAACATAAAAACTGTTTTTGTAAGCAGCGGTTATGAAACAAAAGAAGCTATAGATACTATAAAACCTTACTTAGATGCTGCAAACATAGATTTAAAAGCTTTTACAGATAGATTTTATAGAGAAATCTGTGGTGCAAGATTAAAACCTGTTTTAGATGCTATAGAGTATAGCTATAAAAAAGGTATATGGGTAGAGATAACAACGTTACTAATTCCTGGTGAAAATGATAGTGATGAAGAGATAAGAGACATAGCAAAATTTATTGCATCGATAGATAAAAACATACCTTGGCATATATCAAGATTTTATCCAATGTATAAAATGCTTGACAAGCCACCTACTCCAATAGATAGATTAAAAAGAGCTTATGAGATAGGAAAGGAAGAAGGTTTAAACTATGTATACGTTGGAAATGTTATTGATGACGATAGGGAATCTACATACTGTCCAAAATGTAACTATAAGGTTATTGAAAGAACAGGATATGTAGGACAGTATGTAAAAAACCATATTATAGATGGTAAATGTCCAAAATGTAATATAGAAATAGCAGGAGTTTGGAAGTAGATCATTTAATTATAATATTTAATATTTTTCCCTGAATAAATATAGTTTTTACTACTTCTTTACCTTCTACCCATTTTCTTACATTTTCATTTTCTAAAGCTATTTTTATTACTTCTTGTTGTGTAGCATCAGTAGGTACATTTATAGTAGCCCTAACTTTACCGTTTATCTGAACAGGGATTTCTTTTTCTTTTTCTATCAGTAAACTTTCATCATAGTTTGGATAAGGATAGTTTATCGTATAACCTTCTTTTCCTAACTGTTTCCATAGATAATCTGCTAAAAATGGAGTAAATGGAGAGATTAGCAATATAAAATTTTCAAAAACTTCTCTTAAAACATGAGGATTTTTAGATCTATAATCGTACAGATAGTTTAATAGCTCCATCATAGAAGCTATTGCTGTGTTAAACTGAAAATTCTTTTCAATATCAGATCTAACTTTTTTTATTGTGTAATGTAATTTTTTCCTTACATTTACATCTTCTTCATTTAAATTTTTAAAATTCTCTTCAGAAATTGATATATCTTTTACTAAATCAATATGATCTGTTATATAATTGAAAAATCTTTTTATAAATCTATGAGCTCCTTCAATACCACTTTCAGTCCAATCAAAGTTGTTTTCAGGCGGTGCTGCAAATAAGGTGTACAGTCTTACAGTATCTGCACCATACTTTTTTATCATCTCATCAGGGTCAACTGTGTTATATTTTGATTTTGACATTTTATCTGATTTTCCATAAATTTCTTCTAATTTTGTAAGCATATTTAAATCAATTCTTAATCTTTCAAATAAAAGTTTTACGTTATCATTTAAATTAAGATGATTATTAGCTAAAAACTCTTTTAAAACCATTTCATCAATACTCCTTGGAAAATTTTATTGAAATTAAATAAATTATAACATTTAGGAATGCTATAATACAATAATACTTTATAGGTAAGAGGTTTTAAGATGGAAGCATTAGCTATAAATGAGAAAAACAAGATATTAAATAAATACAATGAAGAAAAGAAAAGATTAATACTAAAACAGTATGCTGGAGAAAGTGCTTTAAATATCGTTAGACAACTTTCAGACCTAACAGATGAGATAATAAAAGAATTTGCAAAAATATCATTTCCAGATTTATCTAAAATCTGTATAGTAGTGTTAGGTGGATATGGTAGAAGAGAACTTTGCTTTAAATCTGATATAGATATATCCATTGTATACGATACAGATGATATAGAAAGTTTAAAAATAGGTATTGAAAATTTTTATTACTGTCTACTTGATTTAAAAAGTGATATAGGTTTTTCACCAAGAAATATAAAAGTTTTCTTAAATTTATCAAAAGAAGATTTAACAATAGCTACAGCTCTTTTACAGGGAAGATTTTTATGTGGGAATGAAGATATATATAAAACCCTTACAAATAAATTTAAAAAACTTATAAAAGCAAAAAGAAAAGCATACATAGATGCTACCTTGAAATCAAGAAAAGTTAGATACAGTAACACAGGTAGCAGTATATACCTTATGGAGCCACACGTTAAAGAAGGGGAAGGAGGATTAAGAGATTTTCATGAAGTATTTTGGATAGCAAAAGTTTTAGATGACGTTAGTGATTATAGATATTTCGTTGAGAAAAATATAATATTAGAAGAAGAATATATAGAGCTTATGAATGCTTATGATTTTTTACTTAGAATAAGAAATCAGATGCATTTACTTTGTAATAAAAAATGCGATGTCTTAACATTTCCTCTTCAAGAGGAAGTAAGTAAAAAACTTGGATTTGCACCTATCAATGCAGATTATGAAACATTAAGAGAAAGTGTAGAAAAAATGATGAAGCTTTACTATTTAAACGCAAAGATAATAAACAATATCACAAACAGAATTTTAAAAAATTTAACTGAAAAATCTTCTAGTTTTGAAGAGTATATTCCAATAGATGATATATTTATTAGAACATCTTCAGAGATAGATGTGTTAAATGTTAAAAAATTTGAAAAAAATCCAGAACTAAATATTTTGAAAACTTTTAAATACTATAAAAATTTTGCTTTAAATTTTTCATCAAATCTTGAATATCTACTTAGAAAAAATGAAAGATACTTAAAAGGTAAACAGTTAACAGACGATTTAAAAGCAATAGTTAAAGAAATATTTTCTTCTATATCAAATTTACCTAAAACACTTAAGAAGATGCAGGATTTTTATGTTCTTGATGATTTGATAGAAGAGTTTGGATATCAAAGATGTCATTTTCAGTATGACCATTACCATAAATACACAACAGATGCACATGCTATTAAAGCATTAGAGGAGTTAGAAAATCTCCCAAAAATAGATAATCTGCAAAAGATAAAGATATATGAAATATATAAATACATTGAAAGAAAAGATTTATTGATTTGGTCAATTTTCCTACACGATATTGGAAAAGGACATAAAGCTGATCACAGTATACTTGGGGCTGAGATAGTTTGGAACATTTTAGGGAAATTTGAGTACCCAACTAAAGATATAGAGTTAGTAAGCTTTCTTGTAAAACACCATCTTGATATGGCACATATATCACAAAGAAGAAACTTACATGAACCTAAGGTTATAGAAGAGTTCGCAAAAATAGTAAAAAATAAACAGATTTTAAATATGTTAACAGTCCTTACATGGTGCGATGCAAATGCTGTTGGTAAAGGAGCATGGAATGATTGGAAATTTGCTCTTTTAATAGAGTTATACAACAAAACTTTAGAATACTGGGAAGAATCTACTGAAAATTTATCAGAGAAACAATACAAAGAAAAAATAGAAAAAATAATAGAGTTATTACTATTAGAAAGTTTTAAAAAAGAAGACATAGAGTTTCATATTACAAGACTATCTGATTACTACATTTTATCTACACCTACAACAGAGATAATAAAACATATTAAACTGGAAGATAGACTTATTAAAACTGATTCTAACTTAGAATATAATTTTGAAAAAAATTTAGGTGCTGGATTTTCAGAAGTTAGTATCACTATTAGAAATATAGAAAATCCATTACTTATAATAACAGGCATTTTATCTTTTCTAAATATAAATATACTTACAGCATACAGTTTTGAAAGGAGAGATGGAATATATCTTATAGAACTCCAGATATCAACATCAAGTTTAGAAGCTATAGATGAAACAAGATTTGAAAAATTTATAAACTTACTTTCAAAAGTTCTAAAAGGAGAAGAAAACTTTAATAATTTAGTAATAAAAAGAGAAAAAGGATTTAAAGCATCAACCGTACCGCCACCTATTTTTGTAAAGATAGATAATGAAATGTCTGAAAACTATACTATTTTTGACATTTCAGCAGAAGATAGAATTGGTTTATTATTTGATATAATTAATATTTTTGCAAAATTTAATATATACGTTCATATGGTTAAAGCTTCTACACAAGGTTTAAGAGTTAGAGATGCTTTTTATGTAAGAACAAAAGATAAGCAAAAAATTTACAATGAAAATTTATTAAACAGTATAAAAGAAGAAATTTTAAATATAATTAAACCAGCTTAAGGATATTATAAAAAATAAAGGTAACAATCCAAGCAGTTGTAAAGTTGATAGCTATAGATAAAAACATCCATTTGTAACTGTTAAGCTCTTGTTTTATAGCAAAAACAGTAGCAAGACAAGGTGTGTACAAAAGTAAAAATACTAAAAATGAAAATGCTTGGTCTTTTGTAAAACTATCTCTTATATACTTTGCTAAATTACCATTTCCTCCTTCTTCGTTTTCATTTATAAAACCAAAGATTGAAGCAAAATTTTTAATAACATCTATATTTGCATCTATAAATGCTTGACCAATTTTATTTAATCCTTCTTTAATAGTTAATTTTTCTTCCTCTTTTGCTATCTCTTCACCTATATATATATTTCCCATAGCTGAAAGAACAACTTCCTTTGCTACAAATCCAGAAAAAAGAGAAGCTGTAGCTTGCCAATTTCCAAAGCCAAGTGGTTCAAATATCACAGATATAGTTTGAGAAATTTTAGCAAGATAAGATTCATCTTTTTTTACACCAAATGGAGTGTTAGTTAAAAACCATATTACAATAGATGTTGCAAAAATAAATGTTCCAGCTTCTATAAGAAAAGCTTTAACTTTTATCCATGTATTTATAAAGATGTATTTTAAAGTAGGAAGCCTATAAGGTGGAAGTTCCAATATAAATATGTCTGATTTTGTTTTAAAAAAAAGTTTATTTAATATAAATGCTACAATTATAGATGACATTATTCCTATTAAATACAATGAAAATATAACAAATCCTCCATAATTTTGGAAAAAAACAGTTACAAATAAAGCAAAAACCGTTAACCTTGCACCACAAGACATAAACGGTATCATCAATGTAGTTAATATTTTTTCTTTTGGATTTTCTATTGTTCTTGTAGCATATACAGCAGGGACATTACATCCAAAACCAAGGAGTAAAGGTATGAAAGATTTACCACTTAAACCTAAAAAGCTCATAAACTTATCCATTAAAAAGGCAGCTCTTGATATATAACCACTACCTTCTAAGAAAGATATTATCATATACAAAGTAAGCAAAACTGGTACAAATGTTAATACAAATCCAACACCACCTATAACAGCATCACTTACAAAAGATTTTAAAAAATCCGATGTTTGAGATTGTTCTAAAAACGAGATTATACAGATAGATACTACTGATAATGTTTTATCTAAAAAATCCACATAAGGAGAAGATAGTTTAAAAGTAACCTCAAATGTAAGCCACACTAAAAATAAAAATAAAGGTAGTCCAAAGTATTTATTTAGAAAAATTTTATCAAGATAGTAAGAATGTTCTACAATATTTTCTATTTCTTTTTTAACTACTTGCTGATATATACTTAACACATCTCCGTATCTTTCTTCAATAATAAGTGTTTTAACATCTTTTCTATGAATCTCTTTTATTTTTTTCCTGATTTTCTCTATTTCTTCAGATAAAACAGGAGGGATAGAATCTTTAAAACTACCTTCTAATAGTGATACTGCAAGATAACGTTTTGGATAAACATCTAATAAAACTGACTTATACTTATCAACAAGATTTATAACTTCTTTTAAATATTGCTCAAAATTAGTTTCAAAATGCTCACATTGGACAAACCTTTTATTTTCATAACTTTCTAATATTTTATCTAATAAATCTATAATTCCATCTCTTGTTTTAGCTGACGTAGGAACAACTGGGCTAAATAGTAATTTTTGTAATTTTTTTACATCAATAAGAATACCTTTTTCTATTACTTCATCCCATATATTTAAAGATATCACCATAGGTATCTCTAATTCTAAAAGTTGAATAGTTAAATAGAGATTCCTTCTAAGATTTGTTGAATCTACAACATTAAGTATTAAGTCAGGTCTCTCTTTTAACAAAAATTCCATCGTTACTTTCTCTTCTGCTGTTTGGTTTTTTAAACTGTACATTCCTGGTAAATCTACAAAGTTAATAATATAGTCTTTGTATCTTATACTTGCTTCTTTTTTTTCTATTGTAACACCTGGCCAGTTTCCAACTTTAAGATTTGTTCCTGCTATCTCATTTAATAAAGCAGTTTTACCAACGTTTGGATTTCCTACAACTGCAACAGTTATCGTTTTCACGGTTGTTCCTCTACTATTATACTGTAAGCTTCAGGTCTCCTAAGAGCTAAACAATAATCGTGGACCTTTACTTTTACAGGTCCTCCAAATGGTGCCAGTTGAACAACTTCTATATCTACACCTGGTAATATACCAAGCTCATAAAGTTTATATTTCAAAATATCATTAGCTTGGATTTCAACAACCTTACCTTTATAACCATTCTTAAGGTCTATTAATCTTTTCATTTACCTCCTTGATTTTAAAACTTAATCTCAATTAAATATTTTATTCTTTTTAATTTAGTTTTGTATGATTTTGTAATTATTTACATCATTAAATTCCAAAAGAAATTGTATATAGGATAGATTACTAAACCTAAAATACCAGTCATTAAAAGCAATATTACAATAAAAAATCCATACTGCTCATAAGGTAATATTTTTTCGTAAATATCTCTTGGTAATACATTTAAAACAACATTTCCTCCATCAAGTGGCGGAATTGGAAGTATATTAAAAATACCAATTATAAGATTTACCATTACAGCATATTTAAAAAATATAACCAAAGGGATAACAATAGATTCTATAAGACTAACAGAAGCAATGCTTGAAATTAATGATATAAACGTTTCACTTTTTAGGAGGTGAAAAAGTAAACTAAAAATGAAAGCTAAAGTAAAGTTAGAAAAAGGTCCTGCTAAAGATGTCAGAATAATGCCTTTTCTATAATCAACTTTAAATCTATAAGGATTTATAGGTACTGGTTTAGCCCAGCCGAATAAAAAAGGTGAATTAACCAATATTAACAATCCTGGAACCAATAAAGAACCAACTGGATCAATATGTGGTATTGGGTTTACTGTAAGTCTTCCTTCTTCTTTAGCTGTACTATCTCCAAGCTTATATGCAACATATCCATGAGCAATTTCATGGAATATTACAGCTGTAAGCAAAGCTGGAATCATAAATATTACATCAAAAATATTAAAATTTAAATCCATCTAAACTCCTATAAAAACTTTATTACTTCTTATGAAGATATATTATAACTTAACTTAAAAATATCAAAATATTTAGATTAGAAACTTCTTCTATGCTATAATTTTTTCAAATACTAAAAAATATTTAAAAAATGAAAGAAAACAAAATACAAAAGATAGACTTTAAATTTATATTCAGCAATCAAAAAACATCAAAACATTTTTAAATGACTTCTTCTCAAATATATTGACCTTAACTCTATTACTGCTATCCATACTGAAAAATACCTTCCTCAAAATCAAAAAAAATTATTTCATTGAGCAGAAATCTTATGTTGAAAAAAGAATCTTTATACAGCTTCTTAGCTATATTTTATCTGTTTTGGAAGATGATTTGAGTAATAAGAGGTGTTCCTTTAAATGTTAAATATTTGCTGTTTGATACTAATCAGATAAGTGATATTGATAATAATGAGTTTGTAAAAGCTGCTAAATTGTTAATGGAGTAGAGGAAAGAGTTTAATGAGGATATAGAGTTGTTTGTATTTGTTTAGTTTAAAGACTATAGATACAGAAGAAGTTTGATAATAGATAAACAGCATATAGTATTATCTTTGATATAGGCAAGGTTAGATTATATGAGGGTTAGGAAGAAAGTATAAGGAGCTGAGAATAGTAAGTATTTAAGAGTTATTTTAAAGTAGTATTATAAAAATGCTGAAAAAGATTGAATTTTCAATAATAAATAAAGCAAGGGCAAAAGCCTTGCTTTTATGTATTAAACAGCTTTTCTAACTTTTCCTGCTTTTAAACATTTAGAACAAACATAGATACTTTTTGTTGAGCCATCATCGAGAACAACTCTAACTTTTCTTAAGTTAGGCTTCCATGTTCTTCTTTCTGTTGTTGCAGAGTGTGCTACCGTGTTTCCAAAAACGGTTTTTTTACCACATATTTGACAAACAGCCATTTTATCCTCCTTCGTTAAAATTTAGAAAAAAATATTATACCACAATTAATCTAAATCCATTTTACCTGGATTTATTAAATCTTCCGGGTCCCATACTCTTTTTATTTTTCTCATTATCTCCATCTCTTGAAGTGAAAATTGCTTTCTCATAAATTCTGCTTTGGTAATACCTACACCATGTTCTCCAGTAATTGAACCTCTATATGATAAAGCTAAATCAAAAACTTCTTCAACAGCTTTTTCTGCTCTTTCTACTTCATCTGGGTCTAAACCGTTAATCATAAAGTTTGCATGAACATTACCATCCCCAATGTGTCCAAAGTTTACCATTTTTAAATTATATTTCCTTCCTATCTCTCTTAATTTAGGAAGGGCTTCTGGAAGATAGCTTCTTGGAAATACAATATCTTCATTTATTTTTGTTCTTCCTAACTTTGCTACTGCTGGAGATAAAGATCTCCTTGCTTCCCATAGTTTTTCTGCTTCTTTGTCAGTTTTAGCAATTTCTACTTTAGCACCATTTTTCTCACATATTTTAGCAACTTCTATAATCTCATCATCTAAAGCTTTTGGATGTCCATCTACTTCTATTAATAAAATTACTTCAGCATCTCTATCTAAGCCAAAATGTCCAAAATCTTCAACTGCGTTTATTGCAAGTTTGTCCATAAATTCAAGTG
>JBBIPN010000040.1:0-12065 GCA_037442825.1 Sulfurihydrogenibium sp.
TAAAATCAACTTTTTGTTCTTCTAATCTTTTAAATCTCATAAGTAGCGGTATATATGTCTCTGTTATAGCTTCGAAAAGCCAGTGTTCTTCTAAAAAGTATTCATACTCTGGATGTTTTATAAATGGTAAATGAGAATGAAGAACAGGCATCCAATAACCTTTCATAATAGGTTCCCCCAAAGATTTTAGGAATTATTATATATTAAAGTTTTAATTTAAGTATAGACTACATTTTGAAAGTAAATGATACTTTAGATGAGATTGATACTATTAAATAGTAAGGAGGGTACATACCCTCCTTTTATTTGTAGAAAAATAATTACTTGTTTCCTGCTGGAGCAGCTTGTTGCTCAGCTGGAGCAGCTTGTTGTTCTGCTGGAGCAGCTTGTTGTTCTGCTGGAGCAGCTTGTTGTTCTGCTGGAGCAGCTTGTTGCTCAGCTGGAGCAGCTTGTTGTTCTGCTGGAGCAGCTTGTTGCTCAGCTGGTTGTTCTTCCTTCTTTTGGCAGCTGAAGAGTAAAGATGCTGATAATACAGCTGCTACAGTTCCAAGTACTAACTTTTTCATTTAACTAACCTCCTTAAAATTTAAATTTCATTTTATAATTTTAGCACAAATAGATAGAAAAATAAATTACAAAATTTTAATTTTTAATGCCCTTTCTTTTTTTCTTTTCTTCGTACATTCTTTTATCAGCAATTTCTATTAACGTTTCAATTAATTCTTGAGTTTGTATATTAATATCTTGTATATCATCAGGAAATATTGAGACTCCATAACTAAAAGATAGGTTAAACTTTTTGAAATTTTCTTCTATTTTATTTCTTACATTATTAATTTTTTCTATAGGATTTTTGTTGGCTTCAAATAATACAATAAATTCATCACCACCATATCTTGCTATTATATCATACTTCCTAAAATTTTCAGTTAATATTTTTGCTACTTTTTTTAAAATATCATCACCTTTACTATGTCCATATATATCGTTAATCGGTTTAAAATTATCAAGGTCAATAAATATAAGAAAGAGTTTATAATTTTTGACTCTTCTTAATTTTTCAATTAATGTTGTCAAGTATTCTTCAAGATAATGTCTATTATATAATCCTGTAAGATCATCTTTAACAGCCATTAAATAGGTGTTTTTAAGTTTCTCTTCTTTTAGATATAAAAAATAGTCATACTTTTTTGTAACCTCTTCTAAAAGGTTTTGAAGTAGTTTTATTTTTATCTCTTCTCTCATTTTTCCCTCATTGCTAATAAAAGAGATGTTTCGTTATAAAATTTTAATTTTCTAAATTTCTTATCTGGTCCTATCTCTCCAAATGTAAAAAATCCAAAAAGATAACTATTTAAAATTGAAGTATAAATTTCTACTTCTTCTTTTTGTCTATCTTCTAATACATACTGTCTTGCTATACAGGAAAAATCGAATACAATATCACTGTATCCTATATTTTCTCTAACTTTTTCTGCAGTTTTTAAATTTTCCTTTAAAAGTTCTTCAGCTGTAGCAAAAGATAGTTTAAAATGCTGACCTTCCTTTATTGGACCAAAAAACTCTACATAATCTTTTTCAATATTCTTAAAAGTTCTAAGAGTTGCTACATATCCTTCTTCATCATCGATGATGTAAATAGGAATGTACCATAAGTATCTTGTATCAAAATTATCTAAGCTTTTCATAAAAGATTGTGTAAGATAGCTAAAATTTCTATTATCATCTACTAAGTAGAGTTTATAACCTTCAGCTTTTTTAACTTTATATGTAATGCCGTAAGGTTTAAATCCAAGTGCTATATCTATAGTAAAATCTACATTTGAAAATGTTGTAATTACAAACCCACTTTTTATGATTTTTGAATCAACAAATTGGAAAGTAACACCTTTGTATCCAGAAGATAAACCTCCTATTATATTATTTACTGGTTGATAGTTTATAAGTTGAGATAATTCTTCTATAAATGTTCCAAACTTTTTTCTATTACCTAATCCTCCTATGATAATATGGACTTTATCTTGATTTGAGTTTAAATAGTTTGCAGTTTTTACAGCAGCATCATCTTCATCAATATCTTCTAAATAAAAGGTTTCTATTTTTCCCTTTCTCTCAAATTTTATAACAGCTGTAGAAATTCCATTTACTATTTCGTCATTAACAAAAGAGTCAATAGTATGGAATCCTATATATTTTTCTGTATTGAAAACTTTTTTTATGTAGTAGTTTATATCATGGTATGGATATTTTGGAGATATAGCAAACATTAGAAAATCGTAACTATTAAAATTTTTATCTATCTGATTTTTTATATCTTCTAATGCATAAAGTAAAACTTCTTTTTGGCTTTGAAATACTTTTATTTTCATATTATTTTACCTGTTTTTAT
Organism: Sulfurihydrogenibium sp.; assembly: GCA_037442825.1. Taxonomy (GTDB): domain Bacteria; phylum Aquificota; class Aquificia; order Aquificales; family Hydrogenothermaceae; genus Sulfurihydrogenibium. The sequence continues at coordinate 2,390 of JBBIPN010000040.1, forward strand.
TACCATCGTTATTAAATAAAGATAATATTATAATATTTTCCATAAAATAGAATATTATAATATTTTTTATCTGATTTTTCAATATATGTATAAGTCTATCTACTTGAAACAAACTAAAAGTGTGCTATAATAAATTACCACTTGGATGGGTGTCCGAGTGGCCGAAGGAGCAGCACTGGAAATGCTGTGTACGGATAATCTCCGTACCGCGGGTTCGAATCCCGCCCCATCCGCTGCCAAAGTATAGATTTAAAATCCGGGACCCTCCGGATAGAAGATGGTGAACCTCCCCAGGTCCGGAAGGAAGCAAGGATAAGCCAAACCTTCTATGCCGGAGTGGTATCCCGGTTAATATAAATTTTTTAAACCAGATCTTAATAAAATCTTAACAAAGTACATCTAAAATTTTATCTATGGAAAATTTATTAAGATTCAAAATTTTAGAGAACGCTATTTTTATATGTATGTTGATATTAGAATTTATTCTTTCTCTTGGATTAGTTTTATATATGATAAAAATTTGGATTGATTTTTATGAGAACTATAAAAATATAAACAGTTTGATAAAATATTTAATAAATGATGCACTTTCAATGTTTATTTTACTGGAGATTATATAAATGATTTTATGTATCATAAAAGAGTAAGAATCTCTTTAATATTAGATGTGTCTATCATAATTCTGTTAAGAGAATTGGTTTTAGGAATCTATCAACATACTATTTCAGAAAGTTTTTCTTTAATTTTAACAGGGATTGTTTTTGTCCTTGTCATAGGAAGAATATTTGCAATAAAATATTCACCAACCAAGTATATTTAAATGAAAAAAGGAGATGTAAAAGATGCCACTAATTTATGTTATAGAAGATGATGAAGATATAAATGAGCTGCTTTCTTATAATTTTAGAAAAGAAGGGTTTGATGTTAGATCTTTTCCTAATGGAAAATTGGCTTTTGAACATTTAAAGGAAGAAAGACCAGATGTAGTGGTTTTAGATTTAATGATGCCGGAGATAGATGGACTTGAGTTTTGCAAACTTGTAAGATCAGATAAAGAATTTGAAAACATACCTCTTATAATGCTTACAGCAAAAAGCACAGAGATAGATAAAATTGTTGGTTTAGAGCTTGGAGCAGATGATTATGTAACTAAACCTTTTTCTTTTAGAGAATTACTTGCAAGAGTAAAGGCTGTCTTGAGAAGGTCAAAGCTATCAGAAAGTGGAAGTTCTTCTGTTGTAAAAATAGGAGATTTAGTTATTAAACCTGATAAATTTCAAGTTTTTTTAGAAGGTAAACCAGTATATTTAACGACAACTCAGTTTAAGCTTTTAATGGCACTAATATCTGCAGAAGGTAAAGTTTTATCAAGAGATTATATATTGGATAATGTTTGGGGTTGGGAAAAAGATGTTTACGATAGAACTATAGATGTTCACATTAAGAAACTAAGAGAAGCTTTAGGAAAATATGGAAGTTGTATAAAAACAGTTAGAGGAGTAGGTTATAAGTGGGAATGTTAACCTACTCCAGGATAGTTTACATTTGAGGTTTTAGGCTTTCTTTATCAAAATGATTTGAAGTTTTTTCTAAAATACTTTTCATTTCATCAGAAACCTGTCTTAAAAATGCTTTGAACCTTATATCGCTAATACCTAAATGGCTTGCAGCAGTTTCTACATCTTCAACTATAATTTTGATATTATTTTTATCTTGGTATATGGATATTCTACATGGTATTAATACACTTATAACTTCTCTATTAAACTTAATACCTTCTGTAAGATAATCTGACCTACATAAAAGGTATGTTTTATGGGGAGTTTTTGATTTTATTGTTTTATCAACATTTATTGTATGGATTATTCCCCATTTATGATTTTGTATCTCTTGTTGTAAGACAGCATTAACTTTTTCAAAATTTCCGTTTTTAATTATTACCTGATAGTACCCTTTCTCAAATTTAACTTCTCCACTGATTGCAAAATTTAATAAAATTAGTGGAATAAGTAGAGCAAATAAAAACTTTTTCATAACAAATCCTCCTTTTTTAATTTTTAATATGATTATTATATATTATATAATTATATTAACAAGGATTTTTATCATTAGATATATTAAGATATTTTTTTATTATATTTTTATGTATTTTTTATGAAAAAATATAAAATCCTTTGAAAAGCTGTAATGTTGGAACCGATGGCTACTATAACTAATGAGTAAAAAATATATCCAGATAATAGTCCTATTATTAAAAAGAAGGACCTCTCTGGTCTTTCAAATATACCAACTTTACACTCAAAACCAAGTCCTTCACATCTTGCTCTTGTATAACTTGTCATAAATGAACCAATGATTGATAAAATAGCTACAGAAAAAAATATATCATCGTTTTTATTCATATAAAGTAATGCAAAAATTGGTAATACATCAGAGTATCTATCTATTACAGAATCAAGGAATGCACCAAATTTAGAAATTAAATTGTATTTTCTAGCAAGATATCCATCAAGAGAATCTATAAGATTACCAATTAGAATAAAAAATCCAGCTATAAATAGATTATTTTGCAAGATATAAAAACTACCTATTAAAATGAATACTAATCCAAAAAACGTTAAAACATTAGGTTTTATATTTAGACGGTAAAAAAGATCAACAATAAAACTTGTTTTTTTTTCCCACATAGGTTTTAAATTTTTAACTATCTGACTCATAACTTCTAACTTTTCCTATGAATTTTTTCACTTTTTCTATATTTTTTATCCCTGGCTCTTTCTCTAATTTTGATGAAGCATCGACGCCATAAGGTTTTATATGCTTTAAAACTTTATCTATATTTTCTTCCGATAATCCTCCTGATATTATAACTTTATCATAAATATCTAAAATTTTTTTTACTGTTTCTAATTTTTGCATTTCCCCTGTCCCCCCATACATTCCTTCTTTATAGGTATCTATTAATATAGGAATATTTTCTTTAATATAAGGTGAGATATTACTAATATCTAAATCATCTTTAATTCTTAGAGCTTTTATAACCTTTTCTTTTGGAAAGTTTTTTATAAAATCAATATCTTCATCACCATGAAACTGAACAAAATCTGCAACTTCTAAGTATTTTTCTGCTTCTTCCTTTGTAGGATTTACCACTACAACTACAAGCTTTGTTTTTCCATTAATAGTTTCTTTTATCTTTTTGATAGTTTCAAAATTTACATATCTTGGGCTTTTTTTATATGTTATAACACCTATATAATCAGCACCTAATTTACTTATTTCTTTTGCCTGTATTGGGTTTGTTATACCACAGATTTTTATTATCATCTTTTTTTCTTGTTGTGTGCCTCTTTTATTTTATTTTTTAACCTAGATACAGATAAGTCAAGTTCTTCCATAACTTCCCAAGCAGGTCCAGAAATACCGAATCTATCTTCTACACCATGCCTTACTAAAATTGTTGGGTATTCTTCAGATAAAACTTCTGCTACTGCACTACCAAGACCGCCGATTATAGAATGTTCTTCTGTTGTAACAATTGCATTGGTTTTTTTTGCTGTTTCTATTATAAGTTCTCTATCTATTGGTTTAATAGAAGACATATTTATAACTTCAACATCTATTCCTTCTTCTTCAAGTTCATATGCAGCTTGTAAAGCCATTGATACCATTACGCCGCAAGCTATTACTGAGACATCCTTTCCTTCTTTTAAAACATAACCTTTTCCAAGTTCAAATTGATAATCCTGTGGCATGATTATTGGAAATTTTTCCCTTCCCATTCTTATATAAAATGGTTCTTTTATCCAATGTACTTTTTCTAAAACTTTCTCCATCTCTATACTATCAGCAGGTACTATTATGTTCATATTTGGTAATGTCCTCATTAAAGATATATCTTCATTCATCTGGTGGGATGCTCCATCTTGTCCTACAGATACACCACCATGTGATGCAACAAGTTTTACATTTAATTTATTGTATGCTATTTGTTGTCTTATTATTTCCCAAGGTCTTCCTGCTAAGAATATAGCAAAAGATGATGCATAAACAGTTTTACCTGCATATGCAAGTCCAGCAGCTATACCTATTAGATTTTGTTCTGCAATTCCTGCATTAAAAAATCTATCTGGATATGCTATATGAAATTTATGAGTTCTTGTTGATTCTGATAAATCTGCATCTAAAACAACCATATTAGGATCTTCTTTGCCAAGTTTAGCCAACATCTCTCCGTATGTATCTCTCAAAGCTTTTTTGGGAAGCTTATTTATATCTACTGCCAACATTATCTACCTCCTGTAAGTTCTAAAATTGCTTTTTCGTATTCTTCTTTATTTGGTGCAACACCATGCCATTTAAAGTTATTCTCCATAAATGATACACCTTTACCTTTAATTGTATGGGCTATTATCATTGTTGGTTTTTCTCTGTTTTCTAGAGCTCTGTTGAAAGCATCTATTATCTGTTGGTAGTTATGTCCATCAATCTCTATTACATACCAGTTGAATGCTTCATACTTTTCTCTTAATGGGTGGATATTTACAATTTTTCTAACATCTCCGTCTATTTGAAGATTGTTATTGTCTAATATTGCTATAAGATTGTTTAGTTTGTGATGTCCTGCAAACATAGCTGCTTCCCAAGTCATTCCTTCTTGTATCTCACCGTCTCCAAGCATTACATAAACTTTATAATCCTTTCCAGAAAGTTTTCCGGCTAATGCTTGCCCAATAGCTACAGATAAACCTTGTCCTAATGAACCTGTTGAAGCTTCAGCACCTGGTACACCATGTTTATTTCCTTGCCATGCTGGATGACCTTGTAATCTGCTATATCCATCTGGAGCATAACCTTTTGTTTTTCTATAAGAAAGCAACTCTTCATAAGGTATATAACCAGCTTTAGCTAAAACAGAGTATAATGCTGGTGATGCATGACCTTTAGATAGTATAAATCTATCTCTATCTTCCCACCATGGGTTTTTTGGATCATACTTTAAAAATCTACCAAAGTATAAAACTGTAAGGATATCAATAGCAGATAAGGAACCACCAGGATGACCAGATTGAGCATTGTAAACCATATTAATAATATCAATTCTAAGTTGTTTTGCAATTTCTTGTAGCTTTTCTATCAATTTTTACCTCCTATTTTTCAAAATTTATATTTGATATTTTCATTCTCATTAAAATCTGTCCATTGTTTGTAAAATCAATTTCATCTAAGTTGTATTCTGCATTGTACTCTTTATATTGAATTTTTCTAAGTTCTCCATTTTCGTAAAATAGTGTATAGTATGGTCTTTTTACTTTTAAATAGTTTCCATCACATTCAAAATTTTCGTTTTCTTTAATATCAAATTTCTTTAAAACAATACTTTTTAAAAGGTTTATATCCACTAAAGGTGTAGCTTGTGGAAAATATAACGATATTAATGAAGATATTTCATCCCAATTACATGATTGGAAATTAGATGCTTTAACACATAAATTATTTTCTTTTCTTTCTATTGCTAAAACGTTTTTACCAAAAGGTGAAGATACATATATATTTTCTGTATCTTTAAACTCACCTTTTATTAAAACTGGCAATCCAGAAACCATTGCAGAACCAGCAAAACTAAACTTTTCTGGAATAATATTATCTTTTTGTTTTACCTCTTTAAACTTGGATTCACAATAAAATGGTTGAAATGTAGTTGTAGAACAAGAATTTAGAAATATAGAGATAACCAAGCTTACAAAAATAAATCTAAATTTCATTATAAAACTTTTGATATTTTCTCTATTTTTATCTGATTTATTTATCATTGTTGAACCTCAAAAAGTTTTCTTATTTAAATTTATTTCTTCAATTTTAATCTACAATGATTTTAATTTTTTTAACACTCGATCTTTTTGGTTTGGTTCTCCTTCACCTTTCTTTTCTATAAGTTTTAAAGCTTTTTTATAAAATTCTTTAGCTTCTTTCTTTTTATTTAGTCTCAATAAAATATCTCCATAATGTTCGTTTAAAACTGGGTCATCAGATATTTTATCAAGAGCTTTTTTTATTAACTCTTCAGCTTTTTTGTAATCTCCTTTCTTATAGTATCCCCAACCTAAGCTATCTAAGTATGCAGGACTATCTGGAAATGTTTCAAGAGCTTTTTTAACAAGCTCTATACCTTTGTCTATGTTTATATCTCTGTCTATATAAGTGTATCCAAGATAATTAAGTGCATCTGCATAGTTTGGTCTTATCTCAAGAGCTTTTAAAAGATTTTTTTCTGCTTCGCTCCAATTGCCAAGTTTATCTAAATACATAGCTTCCATAAAATAGATGGTAGGGTCATTTTTAGCTATTTTTTCTGCTTCTTTTATAACTTCTAAAGCTCTTTTCGTATCTCCTCTTTTATCTTCAATATCTGCTATAGATAGTAAAATTCTATAATCTTTTGGATTTTGGACATACTTTTTATTTAAGATTTCTAAAGCTTTATCATACTCTTTTGTCTGTAGGTATACATTAACAAGTCTGTCTATCAGTTCTTCATTATCTTGCTGAACTGAATATAGTTCTTCATAGATTTTTTTTGCATTTTGATAGTCTTCTAAAGCTTCATAAGCCATTCCAAGTGTGAATTTCATAACTAAATTATCTGGATTTTCTTTTAAACTTTGTTTTATTTCTTCTAAAACTTCTTTTGTTTTCCCAAATTTCATATAAAGTAAAAATTTCTTTAGTAATGAATCACTATCTTGAGGATTTAAACTTATGATTTTATTTATATTTTCAGAAGCATTTTTAAAATCTCCTTTATCTACATAAACTTGAAAAAGTCTATTTAATGCTTCTAAGTTCTTTGGATTGGTTTTTAAGATATTTTTATAGATATTTATAGCTTCGTCATACTTTTTCAGCTGTCTATAAATTTCTCCAAGAAGTTGCCAAGATGGGTTATAATCTTTGTCAATTTCAAGGGATTTTTTTAAGTAAAAAATAGCTTTCTCAGTATTATTTTCAAATAGATAAATTCTCGCTAATTTGTAGTATACAGATGGATCTCCTTTTTTTATCTCTACTAATTTTTCTAAAAGATTTTTAGCATTTTTAAAGTCTTTCTGTTGTATATAGCTGTCTACTAAATTTGAAATTATTTTTTCATTGTTTGGAAACTTTTTATATCCTTCTTCTAATGTTTCTTTAGATTTAACATCTTCTTTTATAACACTGTAAAAGAATGCAGCAAATAAATATGTATCAGCTTTATCTTTAAATTTCTCTAAGTATTTTTTTAGATAATCAAAAGCTTCCTCTTTTTTTCCAATACTATAAGATAGGAAAATAAACTCTCTGTATATGTAAGGTGTATCTGGCATTAATGTTATTGCTTTTTTACAGTATTCATAGGCAGTATTTATATCGTTATTATCTTTTGCTACTTTACAAACACCATAATAAAAAAGAGGGTTCTCATTTTGATTTACACCAGCAAAGGTTATATTTACAGCTAATAAAGTTGATAATAAAAATTTTTTCATTATTGACTCCTAAATACTAAAACAGAAACAGGAGAGTTTTTAAGCACTTCATAAGAAACAGATCCTATGAACAGTCTGTTTGTATCTTTTACCTTTCTTTTTCCTAAGATAATTAAATCTATATTGTTTTCAGTAGCATATTTAACTATATCCTTTTCTGGTTTTCCTTCCAGATAGAAAGTATTTATCTCTGGAAGATCTATTTTAAGTTGACTTAACTTCTCTATTTTTTGTTGTTTTACCTTTTCGTAGATAGATTTTATATGTGTAAAATGTGCATCGTTGTCAACATGTAAAACTGTTATATTAGACTGGAATACTTTAGCAAAATTTAATGCAAAATTAAGTGCATCTTTAGAAGAAGGAAGGAAATCGTAAGCAACTAAAATGTTTTTAAAATCTTTTTTATCATTTTTTAAGACTAAGACAGGATTTTTGGACTTTGATGCTATTCTTAGAGCATTACTACCTATGGCTATTTTTTCAATGTTTGACTTTTTTGATTCTAAAACTGTTAAATCAATTTGGTTAACTTCACTAAAATCTAATACAGACTCTACAACTTGCCCTTCTAAAATAATAGAACTTACTTTTAATCCTTCTTTTTCAAGTTTGTCTCTATAATTATATAAAACTTCCTTGGTTTTTTCTTTCAGTTTTTCTTTTAGGTTTAAGATTGCATTCTTTTCTTCTTCGGGTAATTCATCTAAAAATGGGATATCTACAGGTTCGATAACAGTCAATAGAAATATCTCACTATCAAAATACCTAGCAATTTTTGACGATACTTCTATAATAAACTCGCTTTTTTCTGTTAAGTCTATGGGAACAAGGATTTTACGAAGCATTTTTTAACCTTTCTTTTGCATACTCCATTAAACCACCAGCTTGCAATACTTTTTGGAGATTTTCAGGTAAAGGTTTAATTTTGTATTCCTTATTTTTTGTTGTATTTCTAATTATTCCTTGATTTATATCTATCTCTAAGATATCTCCTTCTTCTGCTTCTTTAGCTGCTTCTGGAGATTCTATAATTAAAAGACCTAAGTTTATAGCATTTCTAAAAAATATTCTTGCGAAAGATTCTGCTATTACTGCAGAAATACCAGCTCCCTTTATGGCAAGTGGTGCATGCTCTCTTGAAGAGCCACAACCAAAGTTTTTACCTGCTATAAGTATATCACCTTCTTTTACTTTTGAAGGGAATGTTGAATCTGCGTCTTCCATTACGTGTTTAGCAAGCTCTTTAGGATCTGTAGTTACAAGGTATCTTGCTGGTATAATCTGGTCTGTATCAACATCATCTTTAAATTTCCAAACTTTTCCTTTAATCATGTTTGCCTCCTATTTTAGGTTAAAATTATTATAACAAAATTTGATGGAGGCAATTTATGAGAATTGTTAGCGGTATGCGTCCTACTGGAAAACTTCACCTTGGCCATTACTTTGGTGTTATTAAAAATTGGTTAAATCTTCAAGATAAAAATCAATGCTTATTTTTTGTTGCAGATTGGCATGCTTTAACAAATAAATATAAAGAGACATCAGATTTAAAAGAAAATGTATATGACCTTGTTATAGATTGGCTTTCCTGTGGTATAGAAGCAGAAAAGAGTGTTATATTTTTACAATCAGCTATTAAAGAGCATAGTGAACTTGCTTTACTTTTAGGGATGATTACGCCTAAAAGTTGGTTAGAGTTAAATCCATCTTATAAAGATTTAAAATTTAACTTGACATTTCAGTATGTTAGAGATTTTATTTTTGGTAAAGGTATAAAGATAGATGAAGAAAAACTTTACGATATTGTTTATAAAGCATTCTATCATAAAAAAGAGTTTGATTATAACTATCTGCAAAAATCTTTGTTAGATTTTAATTTAGAGGAAGAGATAATTAAAGAGATTATACATAACATAAAGGAAGGAGATATTGGAAAAGATATAGATACCTTTGGATTTTTTGGATACCCAGTTCTTATGGCGGCAGATATTCTTATCTACAATGCTGAAGCTGTACCAGTAGGAGAAGATCAGCTTCCACATATTGAGATAACAAGAGAGATAGCAAGAAGATTTAATTATCTTTATAGTCCAGTGTTTGTAGAACCAAAAGCTTTACTTACAGAGTCTTCAAAACTTCTGGGAATA
>JBBIPN010000041.1:0-11632 GCA_037442825.1 Sulfurihydrogenibium sp.
TGCTGTAATTAGAAAATTATTAGGTACAGATTTAAATTTAAAAGAGTATACAGATATTGTAGCTATAGGAACGGTTGCAGATGTTGTTCCTATGTCTTTTATAAACAGGGCTCTTGTTAAAGCTGGATTAGAGCAGTTAAACAGTAAAACAAGAGTTGGTATTAAATCCCTATTTAGCGTAACATCTTTAGATAAAGATATAAACTCACAAGATATAGGATATATAATAGGACCAAGGATTAATGCAGCTGGAAGATTGGAAGATGCAAGAAAATCTGTAAAACTTTTAATAACAAAAGATGAGATAGAAGCTAAATTTATTGCAAACGATTTGGAAAATTTAAACAGAAAAAGACAAAAGTTAACAGATTTAGCATTAAGAGAAGCTGAAAAAATGATAGAAAAAGAGATTCTAAACAATGTAATAGTTCTTGGAAAAGAAAATTGGCACGCTGGAGTAGTAGGAATTGTTGCTGGAAGATTAACGGAAAAATATAAAATACCCTCTTTAATATTATCTATAAACAATGGAAAAGCTGTTGGTTCAGCTCGAAGTGTTCCAAAGGTAAATATATACAAAGCTTTAGATAAGTGTAAAGACCTATTTATAAAATTTGGTGGACATTCTACTGCTGCGGGTTTATCTATAAAAACAGAAAACATAAACACACTTAAACTAAAGCTTGAAAAAGCTATAGAAGATATTGCGGAAGATAAACCTTGGAGTATAAAAGAGATAGATATGGAGTTACCTCTTGACTACTGGAACAAAGAAAAAGTAAACCAACTGAAAACATTAGAACCTTTTGGAGAAAAAAATCCAATTCCAAAATTTATAGGAAGAAATTTAAGGATAGATTATTTTACAAATCCAACAAGAAACTTTATAGTATTTACTCTTAAAGATAAAGATGGGAAAATTTTTACTGGGAAAAATTGGAAAGGAAATGAACTTCTTAACAGACTAAGTGTTGGAATGGTTATTGATATTGTTTACACTCCTGAAATATATTGTTATAAAGGTATTGAAAGCATAGAGTTTTTAATTGACGATATAAAAATTATTCAGTAAAGATATATTCATCTTTATACCATCCCCATACTGTTGGAAATAAATTTTTTACTTTATTCCTAACAGCTACCATCTCTTGAGGAGCAACTATAAATATCATAGGTTGGTACTCTCCAATTATTCTAAATGCTTCCATATAAAGTTTATCTCTTTTCCTTTGATCTAATTCAACAGCTGCAAGATTAAACAGTTTATCTACTTGAGCTTCCCAGTAGGTAGCAGGTCTCTCCTGTTTAGGATTCCACATATGCATATGACCTGAAGACAACCAAACATTTTGGCCAAAAAACGGATCCATACTACCAGTAAGACCTATTATTACAGCTTCAAAATCATAATTAGACATTAGCTTAGTAACAAGGTTATTAAAATCAAGCCCTTGAAAATTAACTTCTATTCCTATTTTTCTTAAATCTTCTTTTATGATATTACCTATAGCTTCTCTCTCTTTATTTCCAGCGTTTGTTATAAGTGTAAAACTCAACTTATGACCTTCATTATCGTATAGAAAACCATCCTTACCTTCTATAAAACCTATAGATAAAAGAATATCCTTTGCTTTTTTCAAATCATAAGGGTATTTAGGATAAAAATTTTCATTATATAATCTTTTATTTGCAGGTGTTACTGCTGTGTATATAGGTGTTGCAAGACCATTGTACACAATATTTTTAATACCTTCCCTATCTACTGCATAAGATATAGCTTGTCTAAATTTTTCATTTTGGAACCACTTTAGTTTATACTTTTCTATTGGAGCTTTTGGATTTTGATTAAAAAACATAAAAAGATTAGAAGGTGTTGCTCCAAGATTGTATATCTTAAAACCACCAGTTTTTGATTTTTCTATCAATTTTGCTAAATCTGAAGCTCTAACACCGTATATATCTATCTCACCAGATAAGAATTTTACAAGGGCAACATCTGGATCCTTTATAATTTGAGATTTTATAGAAACTATGTAAGGTAACTTTTGACCTTTTTCATCTTTCTCCCAATAATACTCATTATGTTGATAAACTACATACTGTCCTTGAACATATTTAACAAGTTTATAAGGTCCTGTACCTATAATCTCATTTGGATTGGTACTTACATTCCAAACAGTAGGAAACTTTCCTTCTTTTACTGATTTTTCTAAAATATGTTTTGGTAAAATCGGTTGTGAAACTGCAGATAAAAATACAGCAAAAGGTTTTGGTAATATAAACTGAACTGTTTTATCATCTATCTTTTCAACTTTAAAAGGTTTACCTTCTACTGTTAAAACATCTTTTGATGATGAAGGTATTTTATCATTATAGTAAATTTGATTGTAAGTAAAAACAACATCATCTGCTGTTACAGGTTTTCCATCAAACCATTTAGCGTCCCTTAAATGAAATTTCCATTTTATTCCTGTTTTGTCTACTTCCCATTTCTCAGCCAAATCAGGTTCTGGTAAAAGTGTTTTTACATTTGTTTTTGTTAAACCATTAAACAACGCTCCAATTATAGCTGTAGAACTTGTTTCTTGTGCTATAACTGGATTTAATGTCTTTGCATCACCAGATAAATACCTTTTTAAATCTCCACCTTCTATACCAATTTCTGGTTCTAAGTTAGATATATCCAAATTTAATATAGCTGGTTCTGTATTGGTAAGATTTGGTTTTATTAAGTAAAAAGGTAAAAAACCAACTACTATCAAAAATAAAGCTATTGCTAAATATCTTATATTTCTCATCGTTTATACTTTTCCAAATCTTCTATCCCTACTTTGATAGTCATACAAAGCTTTTAAAAATTCCTCTTCATCAAAGTCAGGCCATAAAACATCAGTAAAGTAAAGTTCAGTATAGGAAAGTTGCCAAAGTAGGAAGTTTGATATTCTTTTTTCTCCACTGGTTCTTATCATTAAATCTGGGTCTGGTATCTCTGGAAGGTAGAGAAATTTTCTAAAACTTTCTTCATTTACCTTTTCTATACCTAATTTTATAACTTTATTTACTGCATCTACTATTTCAGATTTACCACTGTAATTTATTGTAATTACAACTGTCATACTTTTACAATGGCTCGTTTCATTTTCTCCTTTTTCCATTGCTTTTAAAACATCATCTGAAAGTCCTTCTTTTCTTCCCATAAATAAAATTCTAATATCATTTTCAACTAAAAAAGAAAGTTTACTATTTATATATTCAACAAAAAGAGAAAATATTGCATTTACTTCTTCTTTTGGCCTTTGCCAGTTTTCTGTAGAAAATGCAAAAAGTGTAAGATATTCAATCCCTACTTTTTTAGCAAACGTCATAGCTCTTTCTACCGCTTTTATTCCTTCCCTATGTCCAAAAACTCTATCCAAACCTCTTTTCTTTGCCCATCTACCATTGCCATCCATTATGATGGCAACATGTTTTGGTATCTTAAAAAGATTTTCCATTATTCAATAAATTGAAGTTTTTTCTTAGCTAAAGTAGCTGGTTCTGTATCAGGAAATTTCTTTATTAAATCTTCTAAGTATGTTTTTGCCTTCTCTTTATCCCCAAGTTCTAAATAAGAATATCCAAGTTTTAACATAGCATCTGGATATTTAACACATTTTTTAATCTTACCTTCATCACATTTTTTAAGAAATATTTCCCATACATCAATTGCATCTTTATATTTTTTTTCAGCATAGAACGTTTGTCCCGCCCAAAAGATAGCATTACCATAAAGGTCAGAATCTGGATACTTTTTCAAAAATTCAACAAAAAGTTTTCTTGACTCTTCAATATTTCCTTTAAAATATAAATCAAGGGCATACTGATAAAGCTGTTTGTCATTTTCAGGAATAGTTACCTCTTCTTTACCTTCTTTTTTTATTTCCTGTGGTGGTTGTGGTTGTGAAGGTATTGATGTTTGTGTTTTTGAAAGCTTTAATTTTTCTATGTCTGTTGTATTATCAGCTACTTTTTGAGATATTTTATCAACTCTCTGATTCAATTCCTTAATATCCTCACTATTTTTATTTGTCTTATCTTTTATTTCATTAATCTCTTGCCTTAAACTTAAAATTTCCCTCTGTAGAGTAACTATCTTATCTTCTGGTGCGCAAGAAAATAAAAATATACAACCCATTCCCAAAGTTACTATTTTTTTCATTTTTTACCTCCTACTTAAAGAAAAATTTAAATATTATGAAGCCTGATGTTATTCCTAAAAATATTATAAAAAGTTCTCCTAAGAGAAGAAATGGATTTGAAAGGTTAAATAAATACTTATCAAATAAAAATGCAAAAAATGGTAAAGACATTAAAAATGTTAAAAACACTATAATAGAAACTGGATTTTTAAAAAGTTTCTTCACTTTTTATCCTTAAAAAAAATTAATTACTATTATAACACTTTAAATGATATAATATTTTAAAAATTTTAGGGAGATTCAATGAGTTTAAAAGACAAAATAGCGCTTTTTTTAGCTACCTCATTTTTTTTAGGTAAGTTTCCTATTGCACCTGGGACTATTGGGACATTAGGAGCTATTCCTTTTTTCTATCTTTATTGGGATAAAGGTTTATTAGCTCAAGTTTCTATAACATTATCTGTTTTTCTTGTAGGTATATGGGCTTCTTATGAAGTTAGCCAAAAGTACAATGAAAAAGACCCTTCTTTTGTTACAATAGATGAAATAGCTGGTTATATGGTAACAATGCTTGGAATAAATTTGTCACAAACACCGTTAAACCAAGCTTTAGTTTATTTTTTACTTGGATTTGTAATATTTAGAATTATTGATATTTTAAAACCTCCCCCAATAAAAACTTTAGAAAAATATCCTATGGGTATTGGAATAATGATAGATGACATTTTAGCTGGTGTTTATAGTTGGATTATTCTTCATTCTTTAATATACATTTTTAAATTTTAGGTTTAGGTGAGAGATGATAACATACAAAGACGCAGGCGTAGATATAGAAAAAGCAGATAAATTTGTAGAAGAGATTAAAGGATTTGTTCAAAAGACATTTAGTTCAAATGTTATTACACCGATCGGAGGCTTCGCATCTGCTTACCTTATGGATATAAAAAACTATAAAAATCCTGTTATAACTTCTTCAACAGATGGAGTTGGAACAAAGCTAAAAATAGCTCAACAGTTAGATAAACATGATACCATAGGTATAGACCTTGTTGCTATGTGTGTAAACGATTTAGTTACCACAACTTCAAAACCATTATTTTTCCTTGATTACTTTGCAACAGGCAAACTAAAACCAGAAACAGCTGTAGATGTCGTTAAAGGTATAGCAAAAGGTTGTGAAATTTCTAGATGCAGTTTAGTAGGTGGGGAAACTGCAGAAATGCCAGGTATGTATAAAGAAGGGGAGTATGACCTTGCAGGTTTTGCTGTTGGCGTTGTAGAAAAAGAAAAAATGGTTGATGGAAGTAAAACAGAAAAGGGAGATATATTGATTGGAATAGCATCTTCAGGTGTTCATAGCAATGGCTACTCCTTAGTAAGAAAATTAATAGAAGTAAAAAACTATAAGTACAGTAATTATATAGAAGAGTTTGGAAAAACAATAGGAGAAGAACTACTAACACCTACAAAAATATACGTAAATACTATATTAACATTGGCTGAAAAGATTAATATAAAAGCTATTGCACATATAACAGGTGGTGGAATTCCAGGAAACCTTATAAGAGTTATAAACCCTGGTCTAAAAGCTATTATAGAAGAAGGGTCTTGGGAAGTAATACCTGTATTTAAATGGATACAAAAAGAAGGAAATATTCCAAAAGAAGAGATGTATAAAACATTCAACATGGGTATAGGAATGATTATAGCGATAGACAAAAAAGATGAAAAAGAAGCGATAGAGATTCTTAAAAATCTTGGAGAAAAACCTTCTGTAATAGGTTACCTTGAAGAAGGTGAAAAAAGCGTAAATATTGTATAAGGAATTATAATGTCAAAAAATATTGTTGTTTTAATATCAGGAAGAGGTTCAAATCTTAAAGCCATACTAAAAGCTATAGAAGAAAAAAAGATAGATGCTAATGTTTCTTTAGTTCTTTCTAATAAAAAAGATGCAAAAGGTTTAGAGATAGCAAAAGAGTATGGAATAAAAACTAAATTTATAGATCCTTCTTTTTTTGAAACAAGAAGAGGTTATGATATATACATAAGTGAGTTAATAAAAAAAGAGAATCCTTTTCTAATTGTATTGGCTGGCTATATGAGAATACTTAGCGAAGAGTTTATAGATACCTTTGAAGGTAAAATAGTAAATATACATCCATCATTAGTCCCTGCCTTCCAAGGTAAAAATGCTCAAAAACAAGCTTTAGAATATGGTTCTTTAATAACAGGTTGTTCTGTCCATTTTGTAACAAAAGAGTTAGATAACGGACCTGTTATAATTCAAGCAGCTATTCCTATTTTACCTACAGATGATGAAAAAAGTTTATCAGAAAGGATTATACATTACGAGCATAGAATATACCCCCAAGCTATAAAATGGATAGTTGATGGAAGAGTAGAAATCAATGGTAGAAAAGTAAAAGTTAAAGATGCAAAGTATGGCAGTATACCTGTAAATCCATCCCTTGAAGATTTTTAAAAAAAGTGTATAATAAAGTTAGCATTTATTAACCTTGGAGGTTAAAATAAATTATGGAAGCAATAGTAGAAAAAAGCTGTCCTCAACTATCATATTTTGAGAAAAATAAATTTACAATTTTACGAAATATTGCATATTTGGTGGTTATTTTCTTACTTATTATTATTCCTATTTTAAAAGTTGTAAAAATTGATATTGCTAGAAATGAAGCTTTTATATTTGGAAAATCCGTATCTCTCTCTGAAGGTTTAGCTCCAGTAATTTTTGCTCTTGGTATTTTCTCTATACTTGTAATTGTATTAAACTTAGTTCTTGGTAGAGTTTTCTGTGGTTGGATATGCCCTGGTGGTTGGTTTGCAGAATTACAAGAAAAAGTTAGAAAAATGACATGGACCCCAACTTCTCCAAGTACAAGTAAAATGCTTTATATAGTATTTACATTATTTACATCTGTACTGTTTTCATTGTTATTTTTAAACTGGGTTACAGATTTAAGAGTCTTTTTTTACAAAACAAACCCTTCTTTTATACCAATATGGCTCGTATTTTTAGGAATGACTGGAATATTTTATTTTGAACTTTTTATTGGAAAAAGATGGTGTAGAGTTTTCTGCCCTACTGGTATATACCAAAAGATAACACCTTACTACCATATATATAAACCTACACTTGTAAATGTAGATGCATGCACAGACTGTAGAGAGTGTGTAAAAAACTGTCCTATGGCTTTAGATCCACGAAGGATGGCTTATATACAAGACTTCTACAAAGGTATAGCAGCATGTATAGAGTGTTATAACTGTATCGATTCTTGTACTAAGGCCCAATCCGAAAAATGTTTACCAGTTGCTATGGGTATTGTTAAAGAACTTCCACAAAGAGACCCAGACTTCATATCTGGTAAATCACTGAACAAGCAACAAAATTAATTTATATATATTCTCCTCCCTCCCCATCCCTTCCAAATCCCCCTTTTACCCTCCGCAAAGGAGGGTCCTTTTTTATCTTAAAATTATGATAAAATAACTTAAAAAGAGGTTTTAAATGGGAAAGGTCAATATTGGTATAGTTGGTTATGGTGTTGTAGGAAGTAGTGTAGTAAAAATTTTAGAAAAAGATAAAGATTTAATATCTCAAAAATCAGGTTTTGAAATAAATGTAAAAAAAGTATACACAAGGAACTGGAATAAAAAGCTAAAATACCCTATTCCGGAAGAAAAAAAAGCTCACTCTGTAGATGAAATAATAAACGATAGAGAGATAAACATTATTGTAGAGCTTACTGGTGGTATAGATTTTCCTTACAAAGTTATCACACAAGCCATAAAAAATAATAAAAATATCGTTACTGCAAATAAAGCCCTTTTAGCAGAGAAAGGAAAAGATATTTTCAGTTTAGCTGAAGAAAAAAATGTTAGAATCGGTTTTGAAGCTGCTGTTGCAGGTGGAATACCCATAATAAAAGCTTTAAGAGAAGGTTTAGTTGCAAATGAGATAAAAAAAGTATATGGAATATTAAATGGAACTACAAACTACATACTTACTTCTATGTACAATGGCGATAAGAGTTTTGAAGAAGCTTTAAAAGAAGCTCAAGAAAAAGGGTATGCAGAAGCAGACCCAACATTAGATATAAATGGAACAGATACAGCACATAAGATATCAATTCTTGCATCTTTATCTTATGGAGGATTTATCGATTTCTCTCAAATTTATATAGAAGGTATTCAAAATATAGACCTTTTAGATATAGAACTTGGAAGAGATCTCGGTTACATTTTAAAGCTTATAGCAATAGCAAAATCTCATGGTGAAGAAGTTGAAATAAGAGTAAACCCTACATTTTTACCATCTTGGCACCCACTTTCTAAAGTAGATGGTGTATTTAATGCTGTAATGGTAGAAGGAAACAATGTAGGTGAAACTATGTTCTATGGAAAAGGGGCTGGTGGACTGCCTACAGCAAGTGCTGTTGTAAGCGATATTGTAAGTATTGGAAAATCTATTTTAAATAATCTTGGTAAAGAAGTTGAAATAACTTCTATGAACTGGAAACATAAAGATTTAAACCTTACAAAAGTTAAAGATTTTTATACTAGATACTATATAAGATTTTCTGTCCCAGATATAACTGGAATACTTGCAAAAATTGCTTCTATCTTTGCTAACTATAATATTAGTATTGCAGCAGTTATACAGAAAGAGAAAGTGCTAAAACTACAAAAAAATACAAAAGAGAAGATAGTTCCACTTGTAATACTAACACATACCGCATCAGAAAATAATATTCAGTCTGCTATAAAAGAGATCTTAACTAAAAAATACAGTGAAGATATAGTAATAATAAGAGTCGAGGATGAAGAGTAAAAAAATAAATATAAAAGTATTATATGTTTTAGTAGCATTTTCTTTATTAATATTATCTATAGTTAATCCTTTTTTAAACATTCCTTATCAGCAAAAAGTAACCCTTGGAATATTGTTATTCTGTGTAACATTATGGTTTTCAGAAATTGCTACCCTTGGTATAATAGGACTTTTAGGAGTAGCAATATCTATACTCTTAGGAATAAATGATATTAAAAGTGCTTTTGCAGGATTCTCTAATCCAGTTATATTTCTCATAATTGGTAGTTTTCTTATCGCTTTAGCTTTTAATAAATATAATGTTGATAAAAGAATAGCTTTGACTGTTTTGTCAAAGAAGTTCTTCTTAAAAAATCCATTTAATCTAATACTTGGTTCCACGTTGATAACTTTCCTTTTATCAATGTGGCTTAGTAACACTGCAACTACAGCTATGATGGTAGCCATAGTTGTAGGAATTATTTACCTTCTAAGAGATGAAAAAAATAAGAGTTATAAAGCGTTTGCTGATATCTTCCTATTATCAATAGCTTACAGTGCATCTATAGGCGGTATAATGACCATAGTAGGTTCTCCTACAAATTTAGTAGGTCTTGGTTTTCTAAAACAAGAAGGTATTAATATAGATTTTCTAATGTGGACGTATAAAGTCTTTCCCATAGGAATATCTATGTATCTTTTTTTACTTTTGTATGTAAAGTTTTATATCAAAGGTTTTAAACTGCCTTTTGAAGAAACTTACAGTATCATTTTACAAGAAAAAAAACAGCTTAAAAATTTCTCAAAAGAAGAAAAAATAGTTTTATTAGTATTCTTACTGACAATACTTTTATGGGTACTTCCTTCACTATTAAATGTATTTAGCTTTGAAGAATTATCAAAAACGTTAAGCAAGATAATACCTGAAAGTAGTGCAGTAGTCTTAACAGCTTCTTTACTATTTTTAATACCTACAGATAATAAAAACTACAAAACAGTTTTAAATGTTGATGATCTAAAAAGTATAGATTGGGATACTATTTTACTCTTTGCTTCTGGAATATGCTTAGGAGACCTTATAAAAAAAACTGGCCTAAGTGATACAATAGCAAGCCTATTCTCAAACACATTTAATGTAGCTTACATTCCTATTTTACTTTTTACGCTTATATTAGCTATAATATTTTTGACAGAGATTAGCTCAAACACTGCAACAGCTATAACATTCATACCTATAATAATATCTATATTAAAAAGTAACAATTTAGACATTATAGATCCAGTACTTTCTTGTATAGTTGCTGCAAGTTTTGCATTTATGCTTCCGATAGCAACACCGCCAAATGCTATCGTTTATGGAACGAAACTTATAAATATAAAAACAATGATTAAATTAGGATTTATACTAAATATAATAGGAAGTGTTATAATATATGTTTTTCTTATATAAAAAATTTTGGAAAGGAGTTTGAGATGAGCGTAAAATGGGAGTTTTCCGCTGGTGGTATTGTATTAAAAGAAGAAGACGGAAAAACTTATGTACTTTTAATCAAAAACAAAGATAAGTATGGCTTTCCAAAAGGAAATATAGAAAGGTCTGAAAAGAAAGAAGAAGCAGCAGTTAGGGAAGTTCAAGAAGAAACTGGTATTACTGCTGAAGTTATAGATTACTTAGGGAATGTTGAATACTGGTATAGGTCAACTACTGACACTATCCATAAGTTTGTCTATTACTATTTAATGAGATATAAAGAAGGTGATTTAAATCCACAGAAAGAAGAAATAGAATCTGCAGAATGGGTTACGATAGAAGAAGTATTAGATAAGCTTTCTTTTGATAAAGATAAAAAAGTATTTAAAAAAGCATTGGAAAAACTAAAAGTTTATGCTTGATAAACTTCTAAAGTTAGGTTTTAAATACCTTGAAAAAATTCCAAGAGAAAAAGCTCTAAAAAAAGGTAAATTCATAGGTGATATCTTATATAAATTAAATTATAGAAAAGATGTAATATATAAAAATCTCAATATTGCTTTTCCAGAAAAAGATAAGAAATGGAAAGACTACATAAGAAAAAAAAGTTTAGAAAATATTGGAAGAGTTATAGTTGAATTTCCAAAACAACCTCAGTATATAAAATCTAAAGAGATAGAAAATATCTTCACAATAACAAAAGGGTTAGAAGAGTTAAAAAAGCATAAAGGTAAAGGTGCTATACTTGTTTCTGCTCATATATCAAGTTGGGAAATGTGTGGAGCTGGAATATCATACTATCTTGGTGGAATGTCAAGCTTAGCATACAGACAGAAAAATAGTAAAGTAAATGAAATAATAACAAACATAAGAACATCATCAGGAATAAAAATAATATTTCACGATCAACCGTTAAAACAGTTTATTTTAGCTTTAAATAAAGGAGAAATAATATCTTTTTTAGTAGATCAAAATGCTTTAAGACATAGAGGTTATTTTGTTGATTTTTTTGGTTTAAAAGCTTCCACAGTAAACTTTCCAGCAAAACTTGCTGCTAAGTACAAAATTCCTATATTTTTTGCATATGCATATTATGATGAAAATCATTTAAAATATTACTGTGAGATAGAAAAATTAGAATATGATATATTA
>JBBIPN010000042.1:0-11611 GCA_037442825.1 Sulfurihydrogenibium sp.
CTCTAACAACTGTAGTACCAACTGCTATAACTGATTTACCTTTTCTCTTTGTTTCATCCAATAAATCTAAAGTATCCTTTGAAATTAAATAGTACTCTTCATGCATTTTATGTTTTGTTATATCTTCGGTTTTTACTGGATTGAAAGTCCCAAGTCCAACATGAAGTGTTATATAACTTATATTTACACCTTTATCTTTTAGTTTATTTAATAAATCTTCTGTAAAATGTAGTCCTGCTGTAGGTGATGCAACTGAACCTTCTTTTTTTGCAAATACTGTTTGATAAAAATACTTATCTTTTTCTTCATCTTGTCTTTCTATATAAGGTGGAAGAGGTACATGTCCATATTTCTCTAAATCTTCTTTTATACTTTTAGAGTAAATTTTTACTAAAGCTTTTTCTTCTAATCTGTCTAAAAATTCCACATAAAAATCTTCAGATATAACTATTTTTTGATACTTTCTTAATCTTCTAACATTTTTTATCAAAGCTTCCCATATATTTTTTTCTACTTCTCTTAAAAGAAAAACCTCTATATTGGCTCCTGTACCTTCCTTTTTACCTATCAACCTGGCTGGGATTACTTTTGTATCATTTAAGACTAACGTATCACCTTTATCTATATATTCAACAATATCTCTAAAAATTCTATGTTCTATAGCTTTATATTTTCTGTTTAAAACCATTAATCTACAGCTATCCCTTGGTTCTACAGGATATTTTGCTATAAGATCCTTAGGTAATTTGTAATCAAAATCTGATAGCTTCATCATTTTGAAATTTTAGAAATTAAAAACATTAATATTGAAAGCAAAATACTTAAAATAATAGACGTAGTTAAAGGAAAATAAAAAGTAAAATTATCTTTTTTTATTAGTATATCTCCTGGTAATTTTCCTAAATTTAAAGGTAATTTTTCAAAAAAAAGTAAAATCACACCAAAAACTATAATTACAAAACCTATGAATATTAAAATCTTTCCTAAACTTTCCATCTATTACTTTTTTAAGGTTTTCTTCAATATAATATAATAGCACAAAAGTATTATTTTATGGTAAAATTTTAATTTAACGTTTTAGAGGTCAAAATGGAAAACTTAATTTTAGCTTGTAAAGAAATTTCGGAAAAAAGTAACCATACATCATTTATACATGAAGATACAAGGGAAATATGGATATCAGGATATAAAAACGATAGAAAATTTGACTTGTTTATAAAAAAACTTCTAGATGGAACATTTAAGCTCATTTATGAAATTCCTGAAGAAAGAAAAGTTACTATTTTTTTAGATGAAGATAAATTAATTAATCGCTTAAAAAAGATATTTTTAGAGGTGGTAGAAAGTAAATGAAGATGAATGTTGGTATTGTAGGATTACCTAATGTTGGAAAATCTACTATTTTTAACGCACTTACAGAAACAGCAAAGGCTGGTGTTGCAAACTATCCTTTCTGTACCATAGATCCAAATATTGGTATAGTAAATGTTCCAGATGAAAGATTATATAAAATAGCTGAACTTGAAAAAAGTAAAAATGTAGTTCCAGCTACAATAGAGTTTGTTGATATTGCTGGTTTAGTAAGAGGTGCAAGTAAAGGTGAAGGACTTGGTAATCAATTTTTAGCAAATATAAGACAGGTGTCTGCTATTGCTCATGTGGTTAGATGTTTTGATGACAACGATATTATTCACGTTGAAGGTTCTGTAAATCCAGTAAGAGATGCTGAAATTATAGAAACAGAACTAATCTTAGCTGACTTACAATCTATAGATAAAAGGTATGAAAGATCTTTTAAAGCAGCTAAAACAGGTAGCAAAGAAGCAAAGTTTGAAGTTCAAGTTTTAGAAAAAGCAAAAGCTATTTTAGAAGATTTAAAACCACTAAGAACAAATTTAGATAAATTTGAAGAGGAAGAGCTAAACTGGTTAATAAAAACACTTTATCCTATAACTGTTAAACCTATGATGTACGTTGCAAACATTCCAGAAAGTGATTTACCAGATGGGGAAGGAAATATATATTTACAGCAACTTAAAGAAAAAGCTAAAGATGAAGGAGCTCCTGTTGTAGTTTTATGTGGTAAAGTTGAGCAAGAATTAATTGAGCTTCCAAAAGAAGAAAGAGAAGAATTTTTAAATGCACTTGGATTAAAAGAACCTGGACTCAATAAAATGATAAGGACAGGTTATGGATTACTTGATTTGATAACATACTTTACAGCAGGAGAAAAAGAAGCAAGGGCTTGGACAATAAAGAGAGGAACAAAAGCACCTGCAGCAGCTGGGGAAATACATTCAGATATCGAAAGAGGTTTTATTGCAGCTGAAGTAATAAACTATGATGATTATATAAAGATAGGAAGTTTACAAAAAGCTAAAGAACTTGGAATGGTTAGAATAGAAGGAAAAGATTATATTGTTAAAGATGGAGATATAATGTACTTTAGATTTAATGTTTAATTGTTTTTAAAAAAGTATAAAAATTTCTATAATCTGCTGTTAATCTAATATTTTTTTGTGTTATTACTGAAAAATTTCTATTTATCTCTAAATCTTTAACTTTTATTTCTTTTATAAGATTACATTTAAATAAATCTTCTGCTACAAGCTTTGATACAAAAGCTAAAAAATTAGAATTTTCAACTATTTTAGCAATAGACCTACTACTTGAAATTTCCATTACTGGTTTTAATTTCAACTTTAAACGTTTTTCTACAATATTTCTCGTTCCAGATCCGATTTCGCGAAATATAAAACTGTAATTTTTTAACTCTTCAACACTTTCTAAAAAGCTAGAAATAGGATTGTTTATAGAAGATATAAGAATAATCTCATCTTTATAAAAAGGTTCAACATCTAATTTATTTGAAAAAATATCATCTTCCACAAGACCAATATTGAAAACTTTAGATAAAACGCCTTCTTCAACTTCCTTAGAATTTCCAATAAATAGCTTTATATTAATATCTGGATATTTTTTATTAAAAGCAGATATTATATAAGGTAATAGATAATCTCCTATTGTAGAACTTGCAGCTACAAGGATAGTTTTTTCTTTAGATTTTAAATTTTTTAAATGTTCTTCCATATCAATGTAGTTATCTATTATTTTATTTGCATATTCGTAAAGGATCTTCCCATCTTCCGTAAGTTCTAAATTTGACTTTTTTCTGTTAAATAATGTTATACCAAGGTAGTTTTCTATTTTTTTTATCTGTAAAGTAACTGTTGGTTGAGATAAAAATAAGACATTTGCAGCTTTTGAAAAACTTTTTAAATCTGCAACTGTTTTAAAAATCTTTAACTTATGGTAGTCAAGAACTTCCATATTTTTTTCCTATATGTTGTGTTAAAAATTCAACTTCTTTTATTATATTAAATATATCTTCAATACTTTCCAATTTTTTATAATCAAAACAATCTAATACATTGTTGATTATTTTATGTATATCAGTAAACTTTATTTTATTTTCTAAAAACATGTTAACAGCTATTTCATCTGCAACTGTTAAAACTATTGGATAGTATCCACCTTTTTTACCACACTCAATTGATATTTTCAAAAGTGGAAATTTATTTAAATCTGGTTCGAAAAAAGTTATACTTTTCTGGTTTCTAAAATCAAGATAGTTATTAGATATATATCTTCTTTCTGGATAAAAAAGTGCATATGATATTGGTATTTTCATATCTGGATTAGACATATTAGATATAACTGTTCCATCTAAAAACTCTACCATACCATGTATAATGCTATCTGGATGGATAATAATATCTATCTTTTCATAAGGAAAGGAAAATAGATAATGTGCTTCAATGACTTCAAAACCTTTATTAATAAGAGTAGCACTATCTATGGTTATTTTTTTCCCCATTTTCCATTTTGGATGATTTAAAGCTTCTTCAACTGTAATACTGTCAAACTTTGATATATCTCTATTTAGAAAAGGTCCACCAGATGCAGTTAGTATTATCTTTCTAACTTCTTTAATATTACTTTCACTTAAAATTTGAAATATAGCAGAATGTTCACTATCTAATGGAAATATATTTTTATACTTTTCTTTTTCTATCTCTCCAAGACAGATTATAGCTTCTTTATTTGCTGTTGCTAATTTTTTACCGAAGTTTAAGATATAATAAGTAGGGAGAATACCTTTTATACCAGATATTGCATTTATAAATAAATCTACTTCAACTTCTAAAACATCTTTTAAATTTTCTTCTCCTATAATAAGGTTAACATTTTCAATCTCTGATCCGTTTAAATTCTCAACATAAACATAGCTTGGTTTAAACTCTTCTATCTGCATTAAAAGTTTATCTGATATTTTAGATGCACCTAAAAGCTCAACTTTGAGATCATTTTTATATTTTCTTACTATTTCTAACGTTTGAGAACCTACAGAACCAGTAGACCCAAGAACAGCGATTTTTTTCAAAGATTAAATCTCTCCTAAAGATTTTACAATATGACCAAAAAATTCATTATCATCTTTTACACCAACAAATTCTACTTTGTCATTTATGACAGTTTTAGGAACAGCAGAAATATTATACTTAGTTGCTAACTCTGGAAAGGAATAACATTCAAATATAGATACATTAATAAACTTATTAACAACTGCGAAACTAACAGCTTTTTTTATAGCAGGTGGACACCATCCACAGCTTGTTGTAACAAAAACTTTTATATCAACTTCTTTATCAATTTCTTCAACAAACTCTAAAACCCTTTCAGAGATATAATATTCATTATTTCCAACAATACTTAATGTTTCTAAGAATGCTTGAAACTCTCCACCAGAAATATTACCAAAAAATTTTATTCCAGTGTATTCATCATTTCTGTATATTAAAATTACAGGCTTTAGATCACTAAAATTTTTAAACTCTATTTCAACATATTTTGTATTTTCTAATATTAACTTTTTAACTTTCTCAGAAATTTCATCATCACCAAAATCACATAAAAGCTTTATTTTTTCTTTAAAGTTCATTTTTATCCTTTTAAATTAAATATTTTGCAAAATTATTATAACAAATTAAAACTTTTGTTATTTCAAAAGATTCTTTTTATTTTTATTTTTCTTTATTTACCTTTATATATAAAACTATATAAATAATAAGAATAATAATAGAGGTTTAGAATTTGTTTATAACTCTTTAAAGTTTAGATTTATCAAATATTTAATAATGTTTTTTGTCTGTTTATAACCTGTGTATATCTTGTATATAACTTTATCCTTAATTGTTGATAACTTTTAGAACTTTTAATTTTCTATAAGTTATGAACAATCTATTAACATTTTGTGAACAACTTATACACAACTTTTCCACAACTTTTCAACAAACATTTAAATTGAAAATTTTTTTGTTGATAACTTGTTGATATAGTGTTAATAAAATGTTTATAACCTGTTGATAACTTGTTGATGGATTTTGAAAAATAATTATTTATGAATAGTTTATTATTATTTTTTATTTTATAATTAGTTTGCTATTGATTATTTAATCTTAAAAATTTGAAAAAATATTTTTGATTTATTTAAATTTTTTGTAGAAGTTGTGATTTAGTTATCTATCTCATAAGATAATTTATTCTATTTTTTGCATCTTCTTCCCAGCCTCTTTTTCCATCAGAAAGCTTTAATGCAGCAACAAAGTTATTATAAGCCCTTTGTTTATCATTTATTCCTTGATAACTTACACCAAGAAAATAGTATAAATCTGAATTTGAATCTATAAGTTTTTTTGCTTTTTCTAATATTGATATACTTTCTTTATATTTACCAAGCTTTGTTAATGATGCTCCCATTATTAGTTGTGGTAAGAAGTAATTTTGGTCTAAGTTGTAAGCTTTATAGGAGTCTTCATAAGATTTATTATAGTTTTTAAGTATATAGTATACATATGCTCTGTATGTGTAAGCTAAGTTGTTTTGTGGGTATAGTTTTATAGAGGTATCTAAATTTGTGATAGCTACTGAATAGTTTTTATTTTTTATATTTTCTTTTGCATTTTCTGTATACTTATAGCTTTCTTCTGTTTTGAGTATTTTTTGTTTTATATATTGGAATCTTTCACTATCTTTTTTTAGTAGTAATAAATTTGGATATTTAGTAGCTATTAGTTGAGATACGTTTTTTATTCTTGTTTCAGGTAATGGGTGAGTTAAAAGCCATTCTGGTGGCGCTTTATCTTTTTGCATTTTTTTGAATTTTTCAAAAGTTGATATTAAACCTCTTGGATCGTAATCTGATTGGTATGTAAATCTAATACCAAGTTCATCAGCTTCATTTTCTTGATCTCTACTAAATTTTAGTTGTAATAAACCTGCTGAAATTTTTGCAAGTTCCATAGTTAGGTTATAATAAGATGAGTTTGCCGTTGTTATAGCTAAAATATTAAGTAGTATATTCATACCATAGGTTTTTTCTAAAAATTTTGCATGATGTCTTGCGTTGATATGTCCAAGTTCGTGGGCTAATACACCAGCAAGTTCTGATTCGTTATCTAAAGTAAGTAGTAAACCTCTATGAATAAATACAGGACCACCAGGTAAAGCAAAGGCGTTAATATCTTTTGAGTTTACTACATAAAATTGATAATCTACTTTTCTTGGTGTAACAGATGATAATTTATAACCTATTTCTCTTAAATACTGCTGAACTTCTTCATCTGGATATAATCCTCCATTTTCATTTATAGCTTGTGGGACTATTTTTCTTCCTATCTCTATCTCTTGTTCTACTGATAGAAGTGTTAAAGTTTGCTTCCCTGTTAATGGATCTTGAACTGTAGCACAAGATAATGTTAATACAAATAAAAGTAAAATACTAAATAATTTTTTCATAGTTTTTACCCTCAAGATTTATCAAGTAATATAAATTTTAATTTATCCCCTTTGTTTAGTTTTTCTACATCTTTTTCAACAATTGCGAGTGCGTTTGTATTTACCATACTTGTTATTATATTTGACCCTTGTTTTCCAAATGGTTCAATATAAAAATTACCGCTTTCATAGTTTACATTTACTCTTATAAACTCTGTTCTGTCTGCATTTTTTCTACTGTAATCTTCTTTTAGTGTTCCCTCGAATATCTGATTGTATGGGTTAGTATATCCCATCATCTTTCTTAAACATGGTTTAACAAAAATTTCAAAAATAACCATACTTGCTACTGGATTTCCTGGTATTCCAAAGAATATTTTTTCTCCTTCTTCTCCCCATGTACCAAAAGCAACTGGTTTACCTGGTTTTATAGCTACTTTCCAAAAGTGTATATTTACCTTTAACTGTTCTACTACAAAGTCTTTTACTAAATCATACTCTCCAACTGACATACCACCCGAAGTTAAAACTACATCACAGCTTTTAGCCCATCTTAATTTTTCTCTTATATCTTCTGGATTATCTTTAGCAAATCCAATAATGACAGGTTTAGCCCCTGTTTCTAAAACTTGAGTGTAGAGTGAGTAAGTGTTTGATGTTCTTATCTGTGATTGTTTTGTTATAGGTTCTGCAATATCAAGAATTTCATCACCTGTTGTTATAATTGCTACTTTTGGAACCTGTTTTACATATAAGTTTGGTTTATTTACAGAGGCAATTATTCCTATCTCATAGGATCTTAGTTTTTTACCTTTTTTTATTAGTATTTCTCCTGCTTTGTAATCGCCGCCTTTTGGCCTTATATTAGCACCTTTTTTTAGCTCTTTTAATATATAAACTGTATCACCTTCTACTTTTGTAAGTTCTTTTTGTATTACTGTATCTGCACTTTCTGGTATCAATGCACCAGTGTATATTGGCATTCCTTGACCATTTTCAATTTTTGTTGGCATGTCACCAGCTTTACTTTCTCCTACTATCTTTAAAGGGATAGGATTATTTTCACTTGCTCCTTTTATGTCTTCATATTTTATAGCAAACCCATCCATTCCACTGTTGTCTGCTGGTGGGTTGTCTCTGTCTGCTATTATATCTTCTGCTAAAATTCTATTTAATGCATCTGTTATAAAAACTTTTTCATTTCCTAATGTTTTTGTTTTTTCTATAACTATACTTAAAGCTTTTTCATATGTTATCATCTAAAACCTCCTTATATTTCTTGAATTGCTATTACATCTAATCCTTTTTCTTTGTAGGATTTTATCGCTAATACAGCTGCTTTTGCTCCTCTTATAGTTGTAAAGTATGGTGTTTTTGTTGATACTGCTGCCCTTCTTATAAAGTAAGCATCAGATCTTTCTCTTTTTCCTGAAGGTGTGTTTATTACGATTGCTATCTCATTATTTTTTATCCTATCTACTATGTTTGGTCTTTCTTCTGATAGTTTATTTACTAAAATTGTTTGTATACCATTTGATTTTAAGTAATTGTATGTACCAGTTGTAGCATATATTCTAAAACCAAGTTCTAATAAATCTTTAGCTATCTCTAATATACTTGGTTTATCTTTGTCTGCTACTGAGATAAATACATTACCTTCTTGTGGAAGTATCTGTCCTGCAGATGCTTGAGCTTTCCAAAAAGCAAGTCCAAAGTCTTTATCTATGCCCATAACTTCACCTGTGCTTTTCATCTCTGGACCAAGCAATGGGTCAACTTCTGGAAATCTATTCCAAGGAAATACGACCTCTTTAATAGCATAATAGTTGAAGTTTTTTGTATGAAAATCTGTAGCTGGATGTGATTCTTTTATTTCAAAAACTTCTGGGACAATCTCCCTTAACTTTTTTCCTACCATTACTTTTGATGCTAATTTTGCAAGTGGATAACCTATAGCTTTACTTACAAATGGTACTGTTCTTGATGCTCTTGGATTTGCTTCTATTATGTATATTTCACCGTCTTTTATCGCATACTGTATATTTATTAATCCAATAGTATTTAAAGCTTTTGCCAGTTTTTTTGATTGCTCTTTTATTTTTATCACTATATCGTCAGGTAATGTGTAATGTGGTATACAGGTTCCGCTGTCTCCAGAGTGTATTCCAGCCTCTTCTATATGTTCCATAACGGCGCCTACAAGTACATCTTCACCATCAGATACACAATCAACATCTACTTCTATACTACCATCTAAAAATTTATCTATTAAAAGTGGTTTATCTTCTGTAACACTGACAGCCTCTTCTATATATCTTAAAAGTTCATCTGTATCATAAACAAGCCTCATTGCTCTTCCACCAAGTACATAAGAAGGTCTTACTAATACTGGATAACCAATTTTTTCAGCTATATTTATAGCTTCTTCTTTTGATTTTGCTATGCCACTTTCTGGTTGTTTTAATCTAAGTCTTATAATAAGGTCTCTAAATCTTTCTCTATCTTCTGCTATGTCTATGCTTTCTGGTGAAGTTCCTAATATAGGTATATTTAAAGCTTCAAGTGGTTTTGCAAGTTTTAATGGTGTTTGTCCACCAAATTGAACAACTACACCATAAGGGTTTTCTTTCTTTATAATGTTGAGTACATCTTCAAGTACTATTGGTTCAAAATATAACTTGTCTGATGTATCATAGTCTGTAGAAACAGTTTCAGGATTACAGTTTACCATTATAGCTTTATAACCTTCTTCTCTTAATGACCAAACACAGTGTACACAAGCATAATCAAACTCAATACCTTGGCCTATTCTATTTGGT
The DNA here is from genome assembly GCA_037442825.1 of Sulfurihydrogenibium sp. GTDB lineage: Bacteria > Aquificota > Aquificia > Aquificales > Hydrogenothermaceae > Sulfurihydrogenibium. Next base: position 9,657 of record JBBIPN010000042.1, read on the forward strand.
CCACTTCCAAGTATTATAACTTTCTTCTTCATAGTTCCTCCATCTTTTTGAAATCTTCAATAAGTTCTTTCATATGTGTAAATCTATGGTTTCCTCCTGGGTACATAACTACGTGGAAACCTTTAAAATAAGCTGCTGTTTTTTTACTATCTAAAAGTTTATCTTCTTCATCAAGGTATATATACACAGTACTTTTTAATTTCTCTAAATCTTTTACATAGAAATTTTTTAAGCTTTCTAAGTTTTCTTTTAAAAAGTAATATTCTTCACCTGTTTTAAAGTTTTTTTGTGGCCCTACCTGGTTTTTTAGGGAATCATAAGGGTCTATAGAAGGATTTATAATTACAGATTTAACATTAAACTTATCTGATAGATACAAAGCATAAAATCCACCTAAGGAGGTTCCAAAAATATAAAGTTTATCTTTTTCTTTTATAGCTTGAGTTAAAAATTCAAGTAGTTTAATAGCTTTTTCTGGGTTGTAAGGAAGTGTTGGAGTTATAACATTTTCATCACCAAAGAATTCTTTAAGATAGTTTATTTTATCTCCATAACCTGCTGAGTTAAAACCGTGAATGTATAGTATCTTCATTCTATACCTCTAAAAAATATCTTATACTTGCAACACCATAAACACCTGTATCTAGCACAGATTGAATGTTTTTTTTGTTTATTCCTCCAAGGGCATAAACAGGTATTGAAATATTATTAACAATCTCTTTTAGTTTTTCAATGCCAATAGGCGTTTGTTTACCTTCTACATAAAAGATGGGAGAGATAAAGACATAGTCTGCATTATCTTCTTGAGCTTTTAAACAACATTCTAAACTATGGCACGATTTCCCAACTATTAAATGTGGATACTTCTTTTTAACTGTATAAAGGGGAATACTTTTTTCTGGTAAATGGACACCATCTAAATTTAAAAGTAAAGCTATGTCAACTCTTGAATTGATTATTATTTTAGCATCATAACCAGAAGATATTTTTAATACTTCTTCTGTAAGATTGAAAAGTTCATCATCTGATAAATCTTTTTCTCTTATTTGAATGATTCTAATTCCTTTATCTAAAACTTCTTTTACAGTGTCAAAAAAAGGCCTTTTAAACGTTTTCCTATCTGTTATGAAGTAAAACCTGTGAAGCATAAATCTTAATCTCTATCTAAATATACAAAAATTCCAAATAGAATAAACGTAAATATAACCATACCGAGAATAATGATAGGAAACCAAGTTCCAACGTCCATAAAAATTACCTCAAATAGTATTATCTAAAATTTTACCATATTCTCAGATATTTAAAAATTGATAAATTTTTGACCATAAGTGATAAATTTTTGACCATTTTAAGACATCAAATATTGAAAATAAAGGCTTTTCCAATTGGCACAAAAATTGAATAATAAAAGATTAGCAAATTAAATTTAAAAGGAGGTTTTCATGAAAAAGAAAGTTTCAACACTAACAGCAGCAGGTTTGTTTTCTCTGCTTATGGTCTCAGGAGGTCAGGAAGCTCAAGCGGTAAAACTACAAGATGCTAACATTGATTTTGGCATCCAGTACAGAGTAATGTATAACAACTCTAGCATTGCATCACAAAACAGTTACGACTTCTTTAGACAAAGATTAAGATTTAATTTTGATGTAAAGTCTGAAAGTGGTGTAGGTGGATTCGTTCAACTTGAATACAGAGGAGGATGGGGTGGTGCATCACCTGATGCATCTGATTCAAGAGATGCATATGCAGCAAGTGCATTTAACCGTCTACAAGCGAGGGGTGTAAGGTATGGATATCTCTACTTCCCAGCTGGTCCAGGAACAGTACTTGCTGGTATTCTTCCAGCTAATGATGAAGTAGATCAAATGCTATTTTCTGCAGATTGGGATTTAAATATAGGTGGTATCGCATATGCTGGAAAAGTGGGAGAAGTTGGTTTTAGAACTGCTTATGTT
>JBBIPN010000043.1:0-11577 GCA_037442825.1 Sulfurihydrogenibium sp.
TACCTGCAGAACTATTACCTAAGCTTATAAACGATGACAGAATAAAGATAGAAGAAATTGTTACTGTTGAACCACAAGTTATAAACAAATCACCATACCAAAGGGTTATTATTGAAACCTTAAAGAAGGATGAACCTAAGATAAATGCTTTATACTCATTCAGAGATGCTGCCTTTGTTGAAATATACAAAAAGATGAGACCAACTGATACTGCCGTATTAGATCCAAAAGCTTTTATGAAGAGAGCTAGAGAACTTTTTGACAATATGTTTAATGATATTCAAAGATATGATTTATCTAGAGTTGGTAGAGTTAAAATTAATGCAAAAGTTCACAGTATTCCAAAAACTATAAAACCGCTTGATTTAGAGGAGTTATTAGAAAAATATCCACCTTTAATGTTAGATGAAAATGTCGTTTTAAGAAAAAAAGAAGTTTTACCTAAAGGTACAAAGATTGATGCACTTGTTGTAGAAAAACTCAAAAATGTTAACTTTTCTGAGATAAAAGTTAAAGAGTACCTTGATGAAGAAGCTAGAGCGTTACAAACAGCAGATATTGTAGCTATCGTTAAGTATCTATTAGAGTTAAGATATGGTAAAAAATCCTTAGATGATATTGCCCACTTAGGAAACAGAAGAGTAAGACCTGTTGGTGAGCTTCTTGAAGCTCAGGCAAGAACAGGTATAGCAAAGATGCAGAAAGCATTTAGAGATAGGGTTGCTACAGTTGACATAGAAGATCCAAACTTAAAACCAAGTGAACTTGTTAATCCAAGGTATTTAACAAATTCTATACTTGAGTTTTTAAAGAGTGGTCAGTTATCACAGTTTATGGATCAAACTAACCCTCTATCTGAACTAACACATAAAAGAAGACTTTCAGCCCTTGGACCTGGTGGACTTACAAGAGAAAGTGCCAAGTTTGAAATTAGGGACGTTCACCCATCACATTACGGAAGAGTTTGTCCAATAGAGACACCTGAAGGTCAAAACATTGGTTTAGTTTCTTCTATGACTGTTTACTCAAGAATAAATGAGTACGGATTTTTAATATCACCTTATAGAAAGGTTATAGACGGTGTTGTAACTAATGAGATAGAGTATCTAACTGCCTATGAAGAAGAAAAGTATGTTATAGCTCAGGCAAATGCTGCTGTTGATGAAAAAGGAAGATTTCTAACAGGTAGAGTTTTAGCAAGAGCCTATGGTGATATTAGATTAGTAGAACCTAACGAAGTTCATTACATGGACGTATCTCCAAAACAAGTTGTATCTCCATCAGCTTCTTTAATTCCATTCTTAGAGCATGATGATGCAAACAGGGCTCTTATGGGTTCAAACATGCAACGTCAAGCTGTACCTCTCATAAAGACAGAATATCCATTGATTGGTACTGGAATGGAGATGATTGTTGCTAAAGATTCTGGTTCTGTTATCGTTGCTAAAAGAGGTGGTGAAGTAGTAAAAGCAGATGGTAATACAATAGTAATAAAAGTAAATGAAGATGAGATAAATCCTCATGACCCACTTGATATTGGAATGGATATATACGAGCTTAAGAAATTTAGAGGTTCTAACCAAGCAACCTGTATGAACCAAAGACCGTTAGTTAAGAAAGGTGATAAATTAGAAAAAGGTGCAATAATAGCAGATGGAACTTCTACATATAAAGGAGAACTTGCTTTAGGTAAAAATGTTCTTGTTGCATTTATGCCATGGAGAGGTTACAACTTTGAGGATGCTATTGTAATATCTGAAAGATTAGTTAAAGATGATGTATTTACTTCTATACATATTGAAGAGTTTGAAATAGAAGCAAGAGAGACAAAGTTAGGTCCAGAAGAAATAACAAGAAATATACCTAACGTTTCAGAAAGACAACTTGCAAATCTTGATGAACATGGTGTCATAAGAGTAGGTTCTTATGTTAAACCTGGAGATATTCTTGTTGGAAAAGTCACACCGAAAGGAGAAACAACACCAACACCAGAAGAAAAGCTACTTTTAGCTATATTTGGAGAAAAGGCTAGTGATGTTAAAGACTCTTCTTTAAGGGTTCCTGTTGGTGTAGAAGGTATTGTTGTAGATGTTCAAATCTTTGCTAAGAAGAAAAAAGACAAAAAAGAGAAAAGAGAAAGATATATTGATACACTTATTAAGCAAGAGATTGAGAGATTAAACAATGAACTTGAAGAGAAAAAGAAATTTATCCTTGAAAAAAGAGATGCTAAACTTTCAGAAATACTGTTAAATGTCAAAGTTATAAAAGATATAAAGGTAGCTGGAGAAGTTTTAGTTAAAGAAGGAGAGATACTAGCTGAAGATAGACTACAGAAAGCTGTAAAAATAATAGCTATTAACCCATCTAACTTTATAAAAGACAAAAAAGTACTATCTAAAGTTCAAGATGTTATAAATAAAGCTAAATCTCAGCTAGAACTTTGGGAAAAGATATATGAAAAGAGAAAAGAGGTTGTTTCAGAAGGTGCAGACCTAAAACCAGGTGTAAATGAGCTTGTGAAAGTTTATATCGCTCAAAAGAGAAAAATCCAAGTTGGTGATAAAATGGCTGGTAGACACGGTAACAAAGGTGTTATTTCCGTTGTTTTACCAGTTGAAGATATGCCATTTATGGAGGATGGTACTCCAGTAGATATAGTTTTAAACCCACTTGGTGTTCCTTCCCGTATGAACGTTGGGCAAATACTCGAAACGCATCTTGGTCTTGCTGCTAAAAAGTTAGGTGAACAGTTAGGAAAAGAGCTTGAAAACGTTTTAAACAGAAAAGCAATTATAGAAAAAATCGTTGAGTACTACAGTATAGTAAACGATGTAGAAGACAAAATTCTTGCAAAAAGCAGGAAAAAAGATTCAAAAGAACTTAAAAAAACACTTTCAGAAATGGATGATGAAACACTTCGTGACCTTGTTAAGGACTTAACAAAGATAGGAATTCCTTTTGAGACTGCAATTTTTGAAAGTGCATCAGAAGATGATGTTAAAAAACTTTTAAATAAAGCAGGAATAAAAGAAAAAGGAAAAGTTAAACTTATAGATGGTAGAACAGGGGAGCCATTTGATTTAGAAGTTACTGTTGGTTATATGTACATGTTAAAACTTATCCATATGGTAGATGATAAGATTCACGCTCGTTCTACAGGTCCTTACTCACTTATTACACAACAACCACTTGGTGGAAGAGCTCAGTTTGGTGGTCAAAGATTTGGAGAGATGGAAGTTTGGGCGTTGGAAGCACATGGAGCAGCTTACACACTTAGAGAGATGTTAACTGTTAAATCTGACGATATAGAAGGTAGAAAGAGAGTTTATGAATCTATAATAAAAGGTAAACATTACTACGACATTGGTGTTCCAGAATCATTTAAAGTCCTTGTTAGAGAATTGAAAGCTCTTGGTCTTAATGTGGAATGTATCACTGATGGACAAGCTCAAGCTTGTGATACTACAGAAAATAAAAAAACTCAAGAGTTATAATGAAGCCAAAACCTTCCCTATAAAAGGGAAGGTTATTTAATAAGGAGGTATAGCTACCGTGGAAGCAAAAGAGAAAAAGCAAACAGTTAGATTTGATGCTATAAGATTATCACTTGCTTCACCAAATGTTATTAAATCTTGGTCTCATGGTGAAGTAAAAAAACCAGAGACATTAAACTATAGAACATTAAAACCAGAAAAAGATGGATTATTCTGTGCAAAAATATTTGGTCCAATAAAAGATTACGAATGTTTATGTGGTAAATATAAAAAGAAAAAATATGAAGGAACTATTTGTGATAGATGTGGTGTAGAAGTTACAAGATCTGATGTTAGAAGAGAAAGATTTGGACATATTGAACTCGCATCACCTGTAGTACATATATGGTATCTAAAATCTACTCCGTCAAAGATAGGTTCCATTCTTGATTTAACATCAAGAGATATAGAAAGGGTTGTATATTTTGAATCTTACTTGGTTGTAGAGCATCCTACAGAAGAAGAGGAAGAAATTTTTGAAAAAGATGCAAGATCTTTACCAATTTTAGAAGGCGGATTAACCAAGTTTGTAAGACTACATGTTTTATCTGAAGATGAGTTTAGGGATCAAGAGTATAAGTTTGTTGGTAATGAAAAGTATGAATATGGAATGGGAGCAGAAAAAGTTAAAGATGTTTTAGCAAGGATAGATATAGAAGTTCTCGTTAGAAAGTTAAAGAAAGAGCTTCATGGTTTTGCTGCTACTTTTGATGACCTTACACTAGCTTACAAACAAAACTATCCTAAACTTTACAATAAAGCTATTTTAGAGGTAGCTAAGAAATTTGCAGAAGTAGGATTAAGATTTGGTGATATAGAACCAACAGAAAAAGAGATAGATGCAGTACTAGCACAAGGTTACTATATAATAATAGAACCAGGAAATACAGATTATAAATTTGGTCAGATTATAAATTCTGAAGTACTTAATGTAGATGAATCTGTAGTAGCTTTTACAGGTCCAGAAGCATTAGAAAAGTTGTATAAAACTTACAGAGAAAAAGTAAAGGAAATTCCAATATTTGAAATTATAAAAGAATCCGTTAGAAATGTCCTTTTAAAGGAAGGTACAGATGCAAGATTAAAGAAACTTATTAGAAGGTTGAGACTTGCTGAAGGGTTCTTAGAGTCTGAAAATAAACCAGAATGGATGATAGTAGATATTTTACCAGTGATACCTCCAGATTTGAGACCTTTACTTCCATTAGATGGGGGAAGATTTGCAAGCTCTGACCTAAACGATTTATACAGAAGAGTTATAAACAGAAACAACAGATTAAAAAGACTTATAGAGTTAGATGCTCCAGAGATTATTATAAGAAACGAAAAAAGAATGCTCCAAGAAGCTGTAGACGCACTTATTGATAATGGTAGAAGAGGAAGGATAGTTACACAAAACAACAGACCATTAAAATCTTTATCTGACTCACTTAGAGGTAAGCAAGGTAGATTTAGACAGAACTTACTTGGTAAAAGGGTAGACTATTCAGGACGTTCTGTTATTGTCGTTGGACCAGAGCTTCAAATGCATGAGTGTGGTCTTCCAAAACAGATGGCTATAGAGTTGTTCAAACCGTTTATATACAGAAGACTTGAAGAAAAAGGTTATGCAACATCTATAAAAATGGCAAAAAGACTTGTAGAAGAAAAAGCTCCAGAAGTTTATGAATGTCTTGAAGAAGTAGTAAAACAACATCCAGTTTTATTAAACCGTGCACCAACACTTCATAGAATGTCTGTTCAAGCTTTTGAACCTAAACTTGTAGAAGGAAAAGCTATAAAACTTCATCCTCTTGTATGTCCACCTTTTAATGCAGACTTTGACGGTGACCAGATGGCTGTTCACGTCCCTCTATCTGTAGAAGCACAACTTGAATCATATATCCTAATGCTTTCTACCCAGAACATTCTTTCTCCAGCCCATGGAAAACCTGTTACAATGCCATCACAAGATATTATTCTTGGTGTTCATTATTTAACTCAAATATTACCAGAAGCTAAAGGAGAAGGAAAAATATTTGCTTCAAAAGAAGAAGCAAAAATAGCTTACGATCTAGGAGCTGTTGATTTACTTGCTAAGATAAAAGTTAAAATTGATGGAAAGTTAATTGAAACAACTGTCGGAAGAATCTTGTTTAATGAAATACTTCCAGAAGGTTACAAATTTATAAATGAAGTTTTAGATAAGAAGAAGATTTCTAAAATTATATCTGATATCTATGAAAAGTACGGTAATGAAATTACAGCTCAAACGTTAGATAAGATCAAAGAGTTAGGGTTTAAATTCGCAACGAAAGCAGCAGTTTCTATTTCCTTTACAGATTTAGTAGTACCTAAGAAAAAAGCTAAAATTTTAGAAAAAGCTGTTAAAGAAGCTGAAGTTGTATGGAGACAGTATGTAGATGGTATCATTACAAAAGGAGAAAGACATAATAAAATCATAGATATCTGGTCACAAGCTACGAATGAAGTTGCAAAAGAGATGTTTGATGAAATTGAGAAGTCAGAAAGAATAGAAAATGGTAAAAAGTATCCTGGATACTTTAACCCAGTTTACATGATGGCATCATCTGGTGCAAGAGGTAGTAGAGACCAGATAAGACAGCTTGCTGGTATGCGTGGTCTTATGGCAAAACACTCTGGTGAGTTTATAGAAACACCTATTATGTCAAACTTCAGAGAAGGTTTATCTGTTGTTGAGTACTTTATCTCTACATACGGTGCAAGAAAGGGATTGGCAGATACAGCGTTAAAAACAGCAGTAGCTGGATACTTAACAAGAAGATTGGCTGATGTTGCCCAAGATGTAATTATTACAGGTGAAGATTGTGGTACGCTTAAAGGAATTACAGTCTCTGCAATTGTAGAGAGTGGTGAAATCGTTGTTCCATTTAAAGATAGGATAATAGGAAGATATACAGCAGAAGATGTTTATGATCCATACTCTGGTGAACTTATAGTTGCTGCAAATCAAGAAATTACAGAAGATTTAGCTGATAAATTTGAAAAAGCAGGAATTGAAAAAGTTAAGATAAGGTCTGTACTTACATGTGAAATGTCTCATGGTGTGTGTGCTAAGTGTTATGGTAGAGACCTTGCACAAAGGAAGCTTGTAGATATTGGAGAAGCTGTTGGAATTATTGCAGCTCAATCTATTGGTGAACCTGGTACACAGCTTACAATGAGAACATTCCACATTGGTGGTGCTGCAACAGCTAAAGCAGCTCAAACTCAACACGTAGCGTCTGGAGAAGGTATAGTTAAACTTCAAAATGTAAAGTATGTTCAAGATAAACAAGGGAAAAAGCTTATTGTTAACAGAGAAGGTTCTATAAAGATTATAGATAACGAAGGAAAAACATTAGAAAGATTCCCAGCTCCATACGGTGCAGTACTATACGTTGAAGATGGTCAAACAGTAAAAGAAGGAACAGTTTTAGCTGAATGGGAACCATTTAGTGATCCGATTATAGCTGAGTATGGTGGAGAGATAGAGTTTAGAGATGTTATTCTTGACGTGACATTGAAGGAAGAGAGAGATAATATTACTGGAAAAACCATATATACCATTACATTCTTAAGACCAAAAGATGCTGGTTTACACACACCAAGAATAGTTATCAAAGGTGAAAATGGAAACGAATATATATATGATTTACCAGTCAATACAATTCTCTTAATTCCTAAAGAAAACCTTGAAGAACATTGGGATAAATGTTTTGCATGTTCTGAAACTGAGAAAACTGATGTGTCCCATAAATACTTACAAATTAAAAAAGGATTTAAAGTTTCAGAAGGTGATATTTTAGCTAAAATACCTAAAGAGAAAGCAAAAGTTAGAGACATCGTTGGTGGTTTACCAAGGGTTGAAGAACTTTTAGAGGCGAGAGAACCTAAGAATAAAGCTATTATTACAGAGATAGATGGAATCGTTAAGATATACGAAGATGCTAAGGAAGTTACCTTAATAAATCCTAAGGAAGGAAAAGTAGAAACTTACAAAGTTCCCGACTCTACATTTGTTATTGTTAAAAACGGAAGTATAGTTAAAGCTGGCCAAAGTTTAGTTGATGATGGAAGTATTAAAGCTGAATTTAATGGAATGGTAAGATTGAAAAGTGAAGGTTCAAGAATTGTTGTATTTAATAAAGAAACAGGTCAACAAAAAGACTATAAAGTACCAAAAGGTAAATTTATCATTGTAAAAGATAGCTCTACAGTAAAAGCAGGAGATTCTTTAACGGATGGTTCTCCAAACCCTCACGACATATTAAGAATAATGGGTATAGAAGAGCTTGCTGCATTTCTTGTTAAGGAAGCTCAGATTGTTTACAGACTTCAAGGTGTTGAGATTAACGATAAGCACTTTGAAGTTATCATAAGACAGATATTAAGAAAAGTTAAAATTGTTGACCCAGGAGATAGCAGATTCTTATTAAATGAAATTGTTGATAAGTTAGATCTTGAAAATGAGATTAACAAAGTAATAGCAGAAGGTGGAAGGCCACCAAAAGCAGAACCTGTACTTGTAGGTATAACAAAAGCTTCTTTAAGTACAAGAAGCTGGATCTCAGCTGCTTCTTTCCAAGAAACAACAAGAGTTTTAGCAGATGCAGCTGTAGAAGGAAAAGTAGACTACTTAAAAGGATTAAAAGAAAACGTTATAATTGGAGGTATTATACCTGCAGGAAGCGGTATAAAAGAGTATTCTGAAGTAGAAGTCGAGTTGAAAGAACAACCAATAGAGATTTAAAATCAACCCCCATTTTTGGGGGTTTTTAAAAACTTGATTTTTATTCATTTATTATTTATAATAATTATTTTAGTTTTATAATGGAAAAAATTATGTATTTTTATTAGGAGGTTTACTGTGCCAACTATTAACCAATTGGTTAGAAAAGGTAGAGAGAAAGTTGAGAAAAAATCTAAAGCTCCTGCTTTACAAGGAAACCCGCAAAAAAGGGGGGTGTGTGTTCGTGTATATACAACAACACCTAAGAAGCCAAACTCTGCATTAAGGAAAGTTGCAAGGGTTAGACTGTCTAATGGATACGAAGTTACATGTTACATACCTGGTATAGGACATAACCTCCAAGAACACTCAATAGTATTGGTGAGAGGTGGAAGGGTTAAAGACTTACCTGGTGTAAGATATAAAATTATTCGTGGTGCTCTTGATGCTGCTGGTGTTAAAGATAGAAAGCAATCTCGTTCTAAGTATGGTGCTAAAAGACCTAAACCAGGTCAAGCAGCAGCTGCTGGTAAGAAAAAGTAATTAAATTTTAAGGAGAGGTAAAGAAATGCCAAGAAAAGGAACTGTAAAACCAAGAGAGATTATGCCAGATCCAATTTATAGAGACGTGTTAGTTCATAAACTAATCAATAAAGTTATGGTTGATGGTAAGAAATCAACAGCAGAAAAGATTGTATATGGTGCTATGCAAATTTTGGCTGAAAAAACAGGAGAACAACCTTTAGAAGCTTTACATAAAGCAATAGAAAATATAAAACCTATTTTAGAAGTTAGACCAAGAAGGGTAGGAGGTGCAACTTACCAAGTACCTATGGAAGTACCTCCAAGAAGACAAATATCTCTTGCACTAAGATGGTTGGTTGAAGCTGCAAGAAACAAAAGTGGTAAAGGTAACTACACAATGTTAGAAAAGTTATCAAATGAACTTTTAGATGCATACCACAATAAAGGAAATGCAATTAAGAAGAGAGAAGATACACATAGAATGGCTGAAGCAAATAAAGCTTTCTCTCACTATAAATGGTAATTAAAAATAAAAATTTAAATTAAAATCAGAAATTTTGGAGGAAAATAAAAAATGCCAAGGCAAGTACAAATAGAAAAATTAAGAAACATTGGAATTGTAGCACATATAGATGCAGGTAAAACTACAACTACAGAAAGAATACTATTTTATACTGGAAAAACTTATAAAATTGGAGAGGTCCATGAAGGTGCTGCTACCATGGACTGGATGGAACAAGAAAAAGAGAGAGGAATTACAATAACAGCAGCAACAACAGCAGCATACTGGAAAGGATACCAGCTTAACATAATTGATACACCAGGGCACGTAGACTTTGGTGTTGAAGTTGTAAGGTCTATGAAAGCTCTTGATGGAATAGTTTTTGTATTTGCATCAGTTGAAGGAGTACAACCACAGTCAGAAGCAAACTGGAGATGGGCTGATAGATTTGGTGTTCCAAGGATTGCTTTTGTTAACAAAATGGATAGAGTTGGTGCAAACTTTTTTGGTGTATACGAAGATATAAAAAAGAAACTTGGAGCAAACCCTGTACCAATACAGATACCTATAGGTGCTGAAGATAGTTTTGTTGGAGTAGTTGACTTATTTAAAATTAAAGCTATTGTTTGGGAAGGTGATGAGTTAGGTGCTAAATTCTCTGAAAAAGATGTTCCAGCTGAATTAGTAGATTTAGCTAATGAATGGCGTGAAAAAATGATAGAGGCTATTGTTGAAACAGATGAATCTCTTATGGAAAAGTATTTTGCTGGAGAAGAAATATCTGTTGATGAACTTAAAAAAGCATTAAGAAAAGCAACAATAGAAAGGAAGCTTGTTCCTATGTTATGTGGAACAGCATTTAAAAATAAAGGCATTCAACCTATGTTAGATGCGGTTATAGATTTCTTACCTTCACCTATAGATTTACCACCTGTTAAAGGAACTAACCCGGCTACAGGAGTGGAAGAAGAAAGAAAACCTACTGACGATGAACCTTTCTGTGCTTTAGCATTTAAAGTTATGTCTGACCCATATGCTGGACAGTTAACATACTTTAGGGTATATTCTGGTGTTGTTAAGGCTGGACAAACAATATATGTATCCAATAAAGGCAAAAAGGAAAGAATAGGTAGAATATTAAGAATGCATGCAAACCAAAGGGAAGAGATAACAGAAGTTTACGCAGGAGATATTGCTGCTGCTGTTGGTGTAGATGCAACAACAGGAGATACACTTTGTGAAGAAAAAACTCCTATTATCTTAGAAAAGATGGAATTCCCAGAACCTGTTATTGCAATGGCTATAGAACCAAAAACAAAATCAGACCAAGAAAAGTTATCTCAAGTTTTAAATAAATTTATGAAAGAAGACCCAACATTTAAAGTTTCTGTAGATCCAGAAACAAACCAAACGTTAATACATGGAATGGGTGAACTACACTTAGAGATTATCATAGATAGAATGAAGAGAGAACATAAATTAGAAGTTAATGTAGGTAAACCTCAAGTTGCATACAAAGAAACAATCAAGAAAAAAGCTACTGCAGAAGGTAAATTTATTAGACAGTCTGGTGGTAGAGGTCAGTACGGTCACGTATGGATTGATATAGAACCAAACCAAGAAAAAGAATATGAGTTTGTAGATAAAATTGTTGGTGGTATTATACCAAAAGAATTTATACCAGCTGTAGATGAAGGTATAAAAGAATCTATGAACCAAGGTGTTGTAGCTGGATATCCAGTTATAAATGTTAAAGCTACTTTATTTGATGGTTCTTTCCACGAAGTAGACTCTTCTGAAATAGCATTTAAGATTGCAGCTTCTATGGCATTTAGAGATGCTATGAAAAAAGCAGATCCAGCACTACTTGAACCAATTATGCACGTGGAAGTAGATACACCAGAAGAGTATATGGGTGATGTTATGGGAGACCTTAACAGAAGAAGAGGAAGAATCCTTGGTATGGAAAAGAGAGGAAATACTCAAACAATCAAAGCTGAAGTTCCACTTGCAGAAATGTTTGGATACGCAACAGACTTAAGGTCATTGACACAAGGTAGAGCAACCTTTGTTATGACTTTTGCAAGATATGAAGAAGTACCAAGACATATAGCTGAACAAGTTGCTAGTGCAAGAAATAAAGCAAATGCTTAAAATAACCAGGAGGTAAAGAATAGATGGCAAAAGAAAAGTTTGTTAGAGGGAAAGAGCACCTAAACGTAGGTACAATAGGGCACGTAGACCACGGGAAGACAACACTAACAGCAGCGATAACATACGTA
>JBBIPN010000044.1:0-11381 GCA_037442825.1 Sulfurihydrogenibium sp.
TAAAAGATGCCCTTTAGAAAAAAAACATATTAATGTAAGTTCTATAGCTTTTTCTTTACCTTGCAGGTAGTTAGATAAGAAATCTATTATATCTTTAAATATCTTCCTCACTTTACAACTCTATATTATCTATCAGTCTTGTATTTCCAATGAAAACAGCAACAGATATAATATCACCTTTTTTAACATTTTCAACTGGTTTTAAACTGTCTTTATCTACTATCTCTATATACTGAATTTCTTTCAAATCCTTTCCTAAAGAAATTATCCCTCTAATTTTCTCTTTTAATCTGTTAGAATCTGTTATTCCTTCTTCAAAAATCTTTTTAGCTTCAAACAATCCCTTACTTATAAAAGTAGCTGACTGTCTTTCACTTTCTGATAGATATTTATTTCGTGAAGACATTGCAAGGCCATCTGACTCTCTAACTATAGGACAACCTATAATATTCACTGGTACATTTAAATCCTCAACCATTTTAGATATTATCTTATACTGCTGATAATCTTTTTTGCCAAAATAAGCATTATCTGGACAAACTATGTTAAACAGTTTGATAACAACAGTTGTAACACCTTTAAAATGTCCAGGTCTATAAAATCCACATAAACCTTTAGACAGCTCTACAACTTCTACATAAGTTTGAAAATTCTCTTTATACATATCTTCATAACTTGGATAAAATAGAAAATCTACACCTTCTTTCTCACATAACAATCTGTCCCTTTCAAAATCTCTTGGATACTTATCTAAATCTTCGTTTTTACCAAACTGTAGTGGATTTACAAAAATACTAACAACTACAATATCATTTTCTCTTTTAGCACATCTAATTAAAGACAAATGACCTTCATGAAGATATCCCATTGTAGGTACAAAACCTATCTTTTTCCCTTCTTTTTTTAGTTGTAAAGCTGTATTTTGCATCTTTTTTACGTCAGTAATAATTTTCATTACATAGACCTTTGTGATAGATATTTTATAAGTTTTTCATTCTGTTTTTTATTTAAAATAGATTGGATAGATTTGAGTAAATTAATATCTAATACTGTAAGTTCTGTTTTCAATTTTGCAATATCTACAATAAGATTTTTTATTTTCTCGCTATCGTTGGAAGTATAAACAATACTTTTTAACTGTTCTTCCTTGTCTTTAAGTATCCTTGCTTTCCCAATCATTATAGGGAAATATTTATTATACTCAGCTTTTATAAGGTCATACTGTTTCGGTGATAGTTCTAAATTTATCTTTTGAAAAATTTCATAATCATAAGGCATAATTTTATCTATTAGAAAATATTTATCCATCCATTCATAACTACTGTTTTCTGCTTTAGAAAATGTAAAAAAACAAACACCTACGAATAATAATAAAATTTTTCTCATTCCTTTATCCATCTTTTTAAATTTAATAATATCTTATCGATTGACATTTAACTATCTTTAAAGATTTTGGATAAAGTTTGTCTACTAAAAACCATCCAGCTAAAAATCCTCCTATATGGGCATACCAAGCTACACCTCCCAAAGAAACAGGAATAAACATAGCAGATACCAACTGAATCACAAACCAATAACCTATAAAAAACCAAGCAGGTAAAGCAAATATAAAGAAAAAAAAGGGTGGAATAAATGTATAAACCCTTGCAAAAGGATAAATCTTTCCATAAGCTGCTAAGATACCACTTATTGCACCGGAAGCTCCAACCATAGGGATATCTAATGTTCCAGATAAAATAGCCAGAGAAGATTGTAAAAATGCAGCCACAAAACCAGAAGCAAAGTAAAGTAATACAAATTTAACTTTTCCTAAAGCATCTTCAACGTTATTCCCAAATATCCATAAAAATAACATATTCCCAAATAAATGTGCTAAATCTCCATGTATAAACATATGTGTTATAAGATTTGCTAACTTAAGCTGAAATATATCAAATGGTAATAAACCATACAAATGAACAAAATGTTCCAATCTTACATCATCTAAATTCATCTCATGTAAAAAAACACCTATGTTTATCCCGATTAAAATAAGTGTAACTATTGGTATAGAACCTGTTGGTATATTATCTTTAAGTGGTATCATGTATAATATCCTTCTTTACAGGCATCTCCATTGGAATTACAAAAAGTAACCATAAAACATTCATCATTATCAAAAAGATAAAGTTAATATTAGCAGAAGGATCTATTTTTAATAGATATCCACCTACAGCACCACCTATAAAAGCACCTAAAAATTGTGCAGTATTGAAAACACCAGAAGCAGTTCCTTTTATGTGTGGTTTTGCGTATTTACTCATTAAGGAAGGCATTATAGGTTCAAGCATCATAAAACCAGTAAAGTAAACAACAATAGCTAAAACAGTGAGATAAAAGTTTTCTTTAAATAGTAAAAACATAACAAAAGAAACAACCAAAACTAAAATACCTAATATTTTTACTTCTTTTATCTTATTTTTTTTCTCCGCAATAATAGTAGAGGGAACCATCAACGTTAACCCTACAACAAACATTAAAAGGTATATCTTCCATAAATCTTTAACATCTAAAACATGCTGATGAGCAAAAATTAAAGGTACAGCAGTAAATACAGCTGTTAAACTCATATGTAAAACAAACATACCAAAATCCATTTTTATTAAATTTTTATCTTTTAGCACTTCTTTTAAAAATGAAGAAGTAAATTCTGCGTCTTCATGGTGTTTTACAATTGGTGGTTCTTTAATACCAAACATTATATATGGAAGAGATATTAAAGCAAGTATGCCTGTAAATGTAAATACTCCAGATAAACCAAAGTATGCTGCAATAATTGGACCAAGAACCATACCTACAGCAAAAGCCATTCCAATGGAAGCTCCAATAGTAGCCATAGCTCTCGTTCTGATTTCATCTCTTGTCAGATCTGCAAGTAATGCAATAACTACAGATGAAACAGCTCCAATACCTTGTAAAAATCTACCGACAATAAGAATATTAATATTTTCAACATAAGCAGCATAAGCTGATAAGAAACTACCTAATATGAATATAATTGTACTTGATACAAGGATATGTTTCCTTCCAATTTTATCACTCCAAAGACCATATGGAATTTGAAATATAGCTTGTGTAAGACCATATGCACCAATAGCTAACCCTGCTAAAAAACTATCAGAACCAGGCATATTTTTAGCATAAATACTTAAAATAGGTAAAGCTAAAAACAAACCAAGCATACGTAAAGCAAATATAAAGGCAAGTCCTAAAGTTATTTTCTTTTCGTGTGGCAAAAAGTCTTTATCTATCAATTAGACAACCTCCTTTCAAAATTCAAATTTATATGACCTATTCATTAACTCTTCAGCAGCTTTTTTTGGATCTAAGTTTTCATATAAGATTTTATAAACTTGCTTTGATATTGGTAGCTCTAAATTGTATTTATTTTTTATATTATAAACAGCTTTTACAGTAGAATAACCTTCTACGACTTGACCTACCTTTTTCAAAGCTTCATCTACAGACAAACCTTTACCTATCAACATTCCAAATATCCTATTCCTTGATAAATCTCCTGTAGCAGTTAAAACAAGGTCACCAAGTCCAGATAAACCATAAACTGTTTGCGGATTACCGTTGTATACCTTTACAATTTTACTGACCTCATATAAACCTCGTGTTATTAAACTTGCCCTTGCATTGTTTCCAAATCCAAGACCATCACTTATTCCAGTAGCAATTGCTATAACATTTTTTATAGCTCCACCAACTTCTACGCCAATAATATCATCAGATTGATAAACTCTAAAAGTTTTTGTGTTAAAATGATGAATAAGCTTTGAACCTATCTCGTGATTACCTGCAAGAACTACAGCAGTTGGTAAACCTTTTATAACTTCTTTTGCAAAAGATGGACCAGAAAGAGAAAAGATATAATCTTTATCTATATTTAAAGTTTCTATCAAAATATCAGAGACAAGATTTAAAGTATTTATCTCTATACCTTTTGAAGCAGATACAACAGGTTTATTTTTAATTTTAATGTCTTTTAATGTTTGTCTTATATATTGAGTAGGAATCACAACTAAAATAATATCACTTATACCAACTAAATCTTCCAAACTGTAAACCGTTTTTATATTATCGTTTAAAACAATATCTGGATGGTACTTTTTATTGACACGTATTGAGTCTATACTTTGTAAAACTTCCTTATCTATATCCCAAAGAAAAACATTTTTAAAATTTAAACTTAAAACTTGAGCTAATGCAGTTCCCCAACTACCTGCGCCTATAATACCTAAATTCAAAAAATCCTCCTACAAAAGAATCTATTATTTATTATATTATGTTTTAAACTAAAATATTTAGGACAAATAACATATATAAGGTGGTTTAATGATTCCAAAAGCTTTAACAATAGCAGGTTCTGATAATAGTGGCGGTGCAGGTATACAGGCAGATTTAAAAACAATGACCTGCTTAGGTGTTTATAGTATGAGCGTAATAACTTCAATAACAGTTCAAAATACTACTGGTGTTTTTCAAAGATACGATCTACCAGAAGATTTGGTATACAGTCAAATAAAAGTTATAGCAGAAGATATAAGTATAGATAGTACAAAAATTGGGATGTTAGGAAATGGGAAAATTATAAAATCTATAGAGAAGGCAATAAAAGATTTTAAAATAAAAAATTTAGTTATAGATACAGTTTTAGTGTCTAAATCTGGTTATCATCTTTTGGAACCATCAGATGAAAAAATATTTATTAAAAATCTTATACCACTTGCAACACTACTAACACCAAACATTCCAGAAGCTGAAATTTTAGCAAGTATGCAGATTAAAAGTATAGAAGATATGGAAAAAGCTTGCAAAAAGATTTATAAATATGGATGTAATAGCGTCTTACTAAAAGGTGGTCATATGGAAAGTGATGAGCTTGTAGATGTTTTTTATGATGGGTTCAAGTTTGAATATTTTCCATCAAGAAGAGTAAACACAAAAAATACCCACGGTACAGGTTGTACACTATCAGCTGCTATAACATCTTATATAGCAAAAGGTTATACTTTATTAGATTCAATAAAGGAAGCAAAAAAATATATCCAAGGAGCTATTGAAAACTCCTTAGATATTGGAAAAGGACATGGACCTTTAAACCATATGTGGACATTTTATAAAGGTTGAAGATTTTTCCTAAAACTTTCTCCTTTTAGAATAAGTTCTCTTCCAAGTTTTCTTGCCATTTCTTCATCTTTACCTGGTTCTCTACCTGCCCTTGTTAAATAACCACCTGCCATAAGACAGTTTGCTACTTCAAAAGCCACATCATGATAATCTTTTAAATTCAATTCCCTTCCACCACATAGTCTAATTTCTGCAAAAGGATTAAACAATCTAAATAAAGCAACGATTTTTAAGCATTTAACAGGTGTAAGGTTATTGGCATTTTCTAAAGGTGTTCCTGGTATTGGCATTAGAAAGTTGATAGGAATAGAATGGACATTTAAATCTCTATAAGTAATCGCCAAATCTACAATATCTTCATCACTTTCTCCCATCCCAAATATACCACCGCAACAGGTAGAAAGTCCTACTTTTTGGATTTTTTTTATAGTTTCAAATCTTTCTTTCCATGTATGGGTCTTTACAATATTTGGAAAAAAGTTTTCAGAAGATTCAAGGTTATGGTTTATTCTATCTACACCTGATTCCTTTAATTTCTTTAAATCTTCTTCATCTACAGTTCCTAAAGAACAGCAAACCTTTACAGGATATCTTTTCTTTATCTCTTTTACAGCTTGAGATATTTTTTCTACTTCTTCTTTTGATGCCCTCCTTCCACTTACGACTATACAATACCTATTTGCATTTATTGTTAAAGCTTTTTCTGCACCTTCAAGCATTTCTTCAATACTTACTAAAGAGTATGCATTTATTGGTGTTTTAAAAAGAGAAGATTGAGCACAAAAAGAACAATCTTCAGTACAAGCACCATTTTTTGCATTTATAAGACTACAAAACTCCATCTGATTTTTAAATACAGCTTCTCTAACTTTTGAAGCCTCTTCTACTAACTCCATAGTATATTCATCAGGTAGAGATAGTATTTTTAAACCTTCTTCTTTTGTTAATTTCTCACCAGAAAGTACTCTATATGCAAGATTTTTTAAAATTTCCATCTCTTTTTTCCTTTGTTAACCATTATTTATAAATAAGTTTACCATAAAATTTAATACAAAACAACAATTAAATTTTATTTAACAGAAAAATCAAAAAATTACTTCTTTATCCACCTTGATTTGAGTAATAAAAAAATCTTACTCCTGTTATACCTTTTGTTTTTATAATGGTAAAAGAAAATGGAAAATTCTTACTGATTTAATTTGGTATTTTAATAATTTCCTTGAAGATATACAATGAGTTTGTAAAAGCTGCTAAATTGTTAATGGAGTAGAGGAAAGAGTTTAATGAGGATATAGAGTTGTTTGTATTTGTTTAGTTTAAAGACTATAGATACAGAAGATGGGAAGAGGAAGATGTTAGAGATAGGAGGTAAAAATATGAAGACTTTGGCTGATTTGTTGATAGAAGAAAAGGTAAGAGAGATAAAGGATAGAGAGTATTTAATAATTCTTTTAAAGAAGATTATAAAATATTATTATGTTTTAAATCTTCTTATAAATCTTCTTAAAAATGGGAGGTTAATTTAATTTATATGGTAAAATTTAATTACTATTGAAAATTTGGAGTAGTTATTTATGTTTGATATTTATTTTTCTCCAAAAAGTGGTATAGAAAAACTAAATAAGGAAATTAAAAGCTATAAAGAGTTAGTATTAAAATATACTATTCCTTTTTCTTTAGTTCCTGCTGTTGGTTATTTTATAGCTTTTACTCTTTTAAAATCAAACTATATATCTTCTATAAATCAGTTTTTAGATTACGTAAAGAACGATCCAAAAGCTGATAAATCTGTTATGGAATATATGAATCTTATTTTAAATATGCTACAAACTTCTAATTACAGTAAAATTTTTCTATTTTTAGCTATTGTTTGGTTATTTGAGATTTTTAAACCTTTATTTTTAACTGGAATTGTTTATTTCTTTGGTAAATCTTTTGGCGGTGAAAACAATCCTTTAAAAGTTTTTAATTTGGTAGTCTTAGCTTTAATTCCGGTATGGGTAAGTGAGATTAGTTATATGATAAATTCTCCAATAACAACCTTTTTACTGTTTTTAAGTAGCTTTTATATGTTTTATCTAATATTTATAGGTGCTGAAAAGATTTTAAAAGTTCCAAGTGAAAATTCTAAAAATTTTCAATTTATTATAGTTACTGTAATTTTTTATGTAATTCTTAGTGGAATAATTGGAATGTTGCAAACAAAGATTATTCAATCTATCCTAAGTTGATTTTTTTCTTTATACTTTATAAAGTTTGTTATTGTTAAATTTGTTTTTGGTGTTATGCCTACTTTTTCTCCAAGTTTAACTATAGATCCATTTAAAGCATCTATCTCTGTTCTTTTGCATGATTTTAAATCGTAATACATTGAAGGAAAATGATCTTTTGTAGGTGGTATAAGGTTTGTATAAAAGTGTTTCTTGTAATCTTCAGGATTTTTAAAATTAAGAGATATCCTATTTTCTTTTGCTACTAAAAATATCTCATCTATAATTATATCCATTATCTCTTTTGTTTCTTTATTTTCTGCTAAAGTACCATAATTACACTCTAATAAAGCACCAAGTGGATTTAAAGCACAGTTATACAGTATTTTGTCCCAAAGTATTTTATAAACATCCCTTGAAAAGGATGCTGGTATACCAGAATGTTTTATCATACATACAACTTCTAAAACTTCTTTATCATCTAATAAATTTTCTGGTTGTCCTATTCTCACATCATCAGCATTTACTGTAATATGAGCATAAAGTGGTTTTATTATTTTTGAACCAAATATAACTCTTCCAATAAGTATTTTTGATTTATCTATATAATTAGAAGCTATTTCATAGTTTCCATAACCATTTTGAGTTAAAAGTATTTTTGTTTTTTTACCGACTAAATCTTTTATTTGTTTTACTGCCCTTTCCGTATCAAATGATTTTACAGCTAATATAATTAGGTCAAATGATATATTTTTTAAATCTTCAACAGAATCTGTTATTTTATCGAGTGTAGCTTTATGGTTTCCCCAAATTCCTTCAACTTTCAAAATGTTATCTGAATGTTTACTTCTCACTAAACCATATACATTATGACCAGATTCTTTTAAAAATGTTGCAAATACGGTACCAACAGCACCTAAACCAACTACTAAAATATTTTTCATTTTAATTCTAAAAACTTAGCTATCTCATCTAAATCTGGTGGTAGTTCTACTGGTTTTTCACTTGCTTTTATAACTGTATCAGGGTCTTTTAAACCATTTCCTGTTAATGTACATACTATAGTTTCTCCACCTTTAAATATACCTTTTTTTACACATTTTATAACACCAGCTATTGAAGCTGCAGATGCTGGTTCGCAAAATACACCTTCTGTAGAAGCTACAAGTTTATAAGCGCATAAAATTTCCTCATCTGATACTGCATCAATAAAACCATTGCTCTCTCTTGCTGCTTGTAATGCCGGTTGCCAGCTGTATGGATTACCTATTTTTATAGCTGTTGCTATTGTTTGTGGGTTTTTTATTGGAAAGCCTTTTACGATAGGTGCTGCACCTTCCGCTTGCCAACCTATCATTTTAGGTAATTTTTTTACTTTTCCATGCTGATAGTACTCTTTATATCCTTTCCAGTATGCTGTTATATTTCCAGCATTTCCAACAGGTATAAAATGGTAATCTGGTGATTCTTCTAAATAATCGCAAATTTCAAAAGCAGCTGTTTTTTGACCTTCTATTCTATAAGGATTTACAGAGTTTACAACTTCTACTGGATATTTTTCTCCAATTTCTCTAACTATCTCTAAAGCATCATCAAAATTACCCATAACAGCTATTATTTTTGCTCCATACACCATTGCTTGAGATAACTTTCCAAGTGCTACTGCACCTTTTGGTAATAAAACATAAGCTCTCATACCTGCTTTTGCTGCATAAGCTGCCGCAGATGCTGATGTATTTCCAGTAGATGCACATATTACAGCTTCTTTTTTATTTTCTTTTGCTTTTGATATTGCCATTGTCATCCCACGATCTTTGAAGGAACCAGTAGGATTTAAACCTTCATACTTGAGATAAATAGTTAAATTTAGATCTTTTGCAATCTCTTTTGATAGATTATCTGCTTTTATAAGTGGTGTATTGCCTTCACATAAAGTAACTATCGGTGTTGAATCATTAACTGGTAAAAATTCTCTATACGCTTCTATTATACCATTCCATTTACAACCCAAGAAGAAATGCCTCCTTTATTTTTTAACTTTTATCTCTTTTATAAGTTCTTCTGTTATTGGTCCTTCTGGTTTTCTGTTTATAAACTGTTGAACCAATGGATCTGGATGATTTTTTATCTCTTCTGGTGTACCAATTGCATAAATTACACCTTTATGTATCATTGCAATTCTATCTGCTATATTAAAAGCACTTTCAAGGTCATGGGTAACAACTATAGAAGTTACACCAAGATTATCTCTAAGTTTAAGTATAAGCTGATCTATCATAGCTGATGTTACAGGATCTAAACCAGAAGTAGGTTCATCATAAAGAATAATCTCAGGATTGTATGATATAGCCCTTGCAAGAGAAACTCTTTTTCTCATTCCGCCTGACAACTGAGAAGGATAGAGATCTTCTACATTGATTAATCCAACTAAAGCAAGCTTTTCTTTAGCAATTTTTTTTATATCACTTTCTGATATTTTTGTATTTTCAAGATAGTAAAATCCAACATTCTCCCAAACTTTCAAACTATCAAATAAAGCACCTTCTTGAAATAAGTATCCTATTTTTTTTCTAAAATCTATAAGTTCAAAATCTTTTAACGTAGATATATTAACATTATTTATAATGATTCTTCCAGATGTTGGCTTTAAAAGGCCTACTATATGTTTAATAACGGTACTTTTACCACTACCACTTCCTCCCATAATAACAAATACTTCAGATTTTTTAACATCAAATGTTATATTTTTTAAAACTTCTCTACTACCAAACTTTTTTGTAAGATTTTCAACTTTTATTTTCGTTTCCATAAAAATTTTCCATTTTTATAAATGCTATAATAATTATAACATGAAAATGTAAGGAGCTTGTAAATGTTAAAATCTATGTTTGATAAAATAAAAAAAAGTTTAGAAAAAACAAAAAAACAGCTTATTGAAGGTTTTAATAAAATATCTTTTGGTAGAAAGATTGATGAATCTTTATTTGAAGAGATAGAAACAGTTTTATTAAAATCTGATGTTGGTATTCAAGCAACACAAGAGATAATAGAGTTTTTAAAAACAGAAAGTAAAAAGAGGAAAATAACAGAAGGAGAACAACTTAAAGAACTTTTAAAAGAGAAAATTTATGAGATTCTAAAAGATTGTGAAGGCAGATTTAAATTTTTAGGTGAAAAACCAGATATAATAATTTTTCTTGGAATAAATGGAAGTGGAAAAACTACAACTGTAGGAAAACTTGCTTATTTACTAAAACAAGAAGGTAAATCGATAGTTTTAGCAGCCGCTGATACATTTAGAGCTGCAGCAATAGACCAACTTGAAGTTTGGGCAAACAGAGTAAATGTCAGAATTGTAAAACATAATCAAGGAGCTGATCCTTCAGCTGTTGTTTTTGATGCTATAAACAGTGCTAAAGCAAAAAATGATGATATAGTAATAGTAGATACAGCAGGTAGACTACATACAAAAGAACACCTTATGAAAGAACTTCAAAAAATAAAAAAGACCATTACAAAATTTTCTATAAACCAACCAGTAGAAACACTACTTGTACTAGATGGAACACTTGGACAAAATTCTATAAACCAAGCTAAAACATTTAAAGAAGCTACAGATGTAAGTGGAATAATAATAACCAAACTTGATGGTACTGCAAAAGGTGGTGCAATAATACCTATATGTAAAGACCTAAAAATACCAATAAAATTTATAGGAATAGGAGAATCTATAGAAGATTTACAACCTTTTAATGCAAAAGAATTTGTAGATGCTTTATTTAGTTAAAAAATGATATAATATATACCCTAATTGCGAGTGTGGCGGAACAGGCAGACGCGCGGGACTTAGGATCCCGTGCCTGAAAGGGCGTGTGGGTTCAACTCCCACCACTCGCATTAAAATTATTTAGTATCAGACTTAAATCTTACACTTGATTTCTTAAAGAGATTAAACTTCAAACACAAAAATAATGCTTTCTGGAAATTGTTCAAAAA
>JBBIPN010000045.1:0-10510 GCA_037442825.1 Sulfurihydrogenibium sp.
ATATATTATGATATGGATGATATAGTAAAAAGAGCTTTAGAAGTATTTGAGGAGAGGGTAAGATAATGTTAAATATATATAAAGACACTAAAGTTTATGTAGCAGCTCCTGCTGCAGGTGCTACCGGAGGCCCAGAACTACTTCATCAATTAGCATATCATTTACGTAATTATTTAAATATAGCTACATATATGTTTTATTATCCTACTAACCATCCAAATCCAATTCATCCTGAATATAAAATTTACAATAATCCTTTTGTAAGAGAAATAGAAGATGATAAAGATAATATACTTATCGTACCAGAAGTTAAGTCAGGTTTAGATTTTTTAGGAAAATATGAAAAGATACGAAAAATTATATGGTGGCTCAGTGTTGATAATTTTTATTTATCAACTGCTCAAAACTATAAAAAAAATTTTTTTTCTAAATATGATATAAGCGAAATAGCTCTAAAAAAATTAAAAATACAATTAAATCTAAGAAAATTCGAAATGATTGTAAATGTTGATTTTCATTTAGTTCAAAGTTTTTATGCTAAGGAACATTTAGAAGAAGCAGGTATTAGTAAAGAAAAAATACTTTATCTATCAGATTACTTAAACAAAGATTTTCTTAGTATTCAAACTGATTTATCTAAAAAAGAAAACATAGTTGTATTTAATCCAAAAAAAGGATTTCTTTTCACCAAAAAAATAATTCAAGCAGCCCCAAATATGAAATTTGTACCATTGATAAATATGACAAGACAGCAAGTTATAGAAACGTTGCAGAAAGCAAAAGTTTATATAGATTTTGGAAATCATCCTGGTAAAGATAGGATTCCGCGGGAAGCTGCTATTTTGGGTTGTTGCGTTATTACTGGTAAAAGAGGTTCTGCTGCTTATTTTGAAGATGTAGCGATACCTGGAAGTTATAAATTTGAAGATAAAAAAGAAAATATACAAAAAATTATAGAAAAGATAAAAGACTGTTTGGAAAATTTTGAAGAAAAATATAAAGATTTTGATTATTATAGACAAGTCATAAAATATGAACCACAAAAATTTGTTAAAGATTTAAAGAAAATTTTTGTAAAAGTTTAAAAATAACGCCTAAAACTTCCATCGTCATGCTTAATTAAACGGAATTTTTGCAAGCATAAGTACAAGGAAAGTTTGATATTTCAATAAAATTGGATAATCTTTTAATACATTTTTCTTTTCAATTAATTAGAAAATCAAGACATTATATTCTTTCTTTATTCACTCTGTATATAATTCAGTTTTTACTTACACGAATAAGAGAAAAGAATTTCTTTCGTTCAAAAAAGAATTGAAGTAATTAATTTGTTTTTGGAATTAATATATTAGCAATACGAATATCTATCCAAAAAACTTAAACTAGCAGATGCTATTTTAAAATACATAAATAAAAATCCTATTATAAAATCATTTATAGATTCAAAATTAAAGGAAATCGATACTTATATAGATAACTCACAAAAAGAAATTGTAGAACTTGAATCTAAAATAAAAGATAGAAATTTTAAAATCTAAAAGACAAGCATCACAAATGGGTATTACTTTGCCCTCATAACCTGTTATTCCAAATGATAAATATAAACTTAAGAGATTCTTTATTGTTGCTATATTATTCATTAGTTCAACATTTATAGCTATTTTTATAGTATTACTAAGAGAATTAATAAACACAAAAAACTCAAAGGTTAAATTAAGATTTAATTTGAAAAGAAAATTTTTAATTTTTTAATTATAATTTAATAGTAAAAATTTTTTAACAGGTTTTAGATGAGAAAATTAGTTATTATAAAGAGAATAAAAGACAACAATAACATTAACTTAGTGTATACTTTTTTAAAAAACAATAATATAAAAGTAGAAAACTTTTTTAAACATTTAAAAGAGTATGGAAAATTTGAATTTTATATTGATAAAGAAATTTTAGATAGTATAATCAAAGACCTATCAAACCTCGCAGAGATAGAAATAAATGATACTTCTCAAACAGAGATAAATAAAAGAGATTATGGTATTAACAATCAAATAAATAGTCCTTTTAGTTTTTTTGTTTTATCTTTTTTAGATATTTTTATTGTTTTAACATTTATAGAGATTACATTTAAAATTTTAAACCTTGATTATTTAATACTTAACTATTTAGGTGAAAATTTATCTCACTATTTTATAATAATACTAAAGCTTGCTTTTTCTTTTGTATATATTAAAGGCTTTTTAGATTTTATAAATTCAACACCTATTGGTTATTTATTCAAAGTTAAAATATACGGTTCTCAAACTAATATAATATCTACATTTCTAACACCTATAATAGGATTTTACTTAATAAAGTTAGATTCTAATACATTTAAACTTTTAGGTTTATTTTTGATAGTTTTTTATATAGTTTCTGTATTTGTGACATTTAAATATCTTAGTCTTTCTTTAGAAAGAGATAAAGATTTATAATTAATGTAATAAAATGAAATATGAAAATATAACTCATATATTCGTAAACATTGTTAAACTTAAGTACAACAAAACCAAGATAGTAAGATATTAAGTATAAGTATATCAAAACTATAAACTTTTCTATAGCTACGTTTGTTGAAAATATCAGTAAATTTATAAGTAATGGAAAGATAGATAAAATATAGTAAGGTAAAAATTCTGATGCTTCTAAAAATTTATCACCAAATAAAATTGAGAATACTTCTTTACCAAACAGATAACTAAACAATGATGAAGAAATTATAATAAAAATAACTAAAAGTATAGACTTAATTAGATAGCTTTTATAGTTTTCTTTATCTTTTGCTATCTTTACAAAGAAAACAGAAAAAAGTGTTATACATAGCCAGATAATAGCTTTGCCAAGTATAGATACAGAAGCAAATAAACCAGCTGTATATGAATCAAAAACTCGTTTTATAAATATATCATCTGCATATATAAAAATACCTGTAGGTGATATTAACAAAAAACTTTTTATGATTTTTTTTATTGTTATAATCTCAACTTTACCAAAAATATTTTTATTTATATAAAAAAGTAAAACAGATATTAAGGAAACAGATATTAATGTAGATGCTAACGCTCCATTTACACCAAAATTAAGACTTACTAAGATAAGTGCAAACACTAATCTTAATGAAAGCTCTAATGAATTAATTAAAGAGTATAGTCCAAATCTATTTTGTGATTGTAAAAAACCCTTTTCTGTACTTATTAAAAATATAAAAAACCAAACTAAAGAAACAATAAAAAAACTACTTAAATCAGAAACATTTAAAAAAGATTTAAAAAAACTTGATAAAAAAATACCTACCAAAAAAGCAAACAGTCCAGCTACTAAAGCCATCAATCTTAAAAATCTAAGTACCTCATACTTTTTTATTTCATTCTCTAAAACTTCTTTGATAGTTAAAGTAGGATAAACACTAGATAAAAACGATACACTAAGCATGAGAGAGTATAAAACCATAAATTCTCCATATTTTTCAGGTCCAAGACTTCTACTTACTGTAAAATGAAATACATATCCAAGGATATTAATATATAGAAACATTAAAGACAGAAAACTAAAATTTTTTATCATTAAAAACCTTTAGTAAATATTTTTCGTACTGATCTGCTATAGTGTCCCATGTGTAGTTTTTTGCAAAATTTATAGCATTTAAAGACATTTTACTCAACAAATCATTATTATTCCATACATACAATATTTTTTCTCTCAAATCTTTAACATTTTCTTTTTTAAAAGAGATACCAAAGCCACCTTCTACAGCATAGTTTAACTCGGGAATGTCAGAAACTATAACTGGGGTACCTACTGCTGCAGATTCTAAAACTACAACACCTTGACCTTCATACCTTGAAGGAACTATCAAAAATTTTGCATTTTTAAGTATACTTATCTTATCTTCATTTGATACATATCCTATATATCTAATATTTTCTTTTGTTATCTTTAATTTATCTATGTCTTTTCCAGAACCAGCAATATATAGAGGTATATCTAAATCTTTAAAAGCTTCTAAAAGTATATCAATTCCTTTGTGGTAAAAATCTATCCTTCCTAAAAATAAACAGTAAAATTTATTACTTTTATTAGCATCTTGGTATTCTAAAAATATTTCATCAATACCATTTGATATAACTACAGTATCTTTAATACCAAATTTCTTTTTGGATATCTCTGAAACTGTAATTATGTTATCGAACTTTTTAGGATATAAACTTTCAATATAGTAAAAAGGTAGACCAAATAATTTGTATCTTCTTAAAATGTTTTTTCCTTCTTTGTGGTGGGTTTGTAGTATTACTGTTTTTTTATCTTTTAGTTTATAACTAAACAATGGATTCCATGGTGCAAAATCTTCAACGATAATATTAAAATCTTTACAGTGTTGTTTTAAAAATCTCGTTCCATAAAAGGCATAGCTGAATGTACTTAAGATGTAGTTTTTTGAAATACCGATAAATTTATATTTAAAATTTTCATTAACGTTATAATCTATAGCTTTTGGATATTTACCACTTACGACAGTGATTTTATAACCTTTTTGTGATAATCTTTTATATATCTCATACACTCTAACAGCTCCACCACCACCAACCCATGGATTATTTATATGATCGTATATTAGGTGTAAGATTTTCATTTTAATAAAGGTCTTAAGATTTTAATAGTTTTATATCCAAATAATGAAGAAAATAATATTATTAGTTTTAAAAATCCTTTTTTACCAGGTGAAAAATGTTTATAGTATTTCAAGTAAATATAAAAAGATTTCAATGATAAATATTTATCTTTTCTTTTATTATATTCTATTAAATCATATATAACTTGTCTCTCATAATTGGTTAAACTTTTTTCTAAACTCTTTAACACTGAAACCAATATTAAAGAATGATTACTTAAAAAGTTATCGCCTTTCGTTAAAAAATACTTTAGTAGGTTTTTAAAATTAGCTTTAAAAGCTCCTGTTGTATTGCTACCATGTAATCTATAATATATCAATTTTTCATCTAAAAACTTAACTTTACCTATTTTTGAAGCAACTAAATTGAGCCACCAATCATGATGAGGTATATTGTTTGGGAACGGTAAAGCATAATCAAGAAGCTTTCTGTTTATTAAAAAAGTACAACCAGGAAATCTACTTCCAAAAAGAAAACTTACAAAATCAGTATTTTTATCAACTTTAATATAATCTATAAAACTATCGTATATAACTTTATCATTATCATCTATTATATAAGCATCTGATAAAACTATTAAATTATCTTCAATATTTTTATATAAAATATCTAATTTGTTAGGAGACCAGATATCATCTTGGTCTGACAATGCTATGAAATCTCCATTACATAAGCTTAAGGCTTTTTCAAAGTTCTTAACTACTCCAAGCTTTTTTTTGTTTATATAGTACTTTAGATTATTGTACTTTTTTGAATACTGATTTAATATTTCAGCTGTTTTATCTGTTGAAGCATCATCACATACTATTACTTCAATATTTTCATAAGTTTGAGAAAATATTGAGTTCAACTGTTTAGATAAAAAATTTTCTCCATTATAAGTTGTCATTGCTATTGATATTAATGGTTTTTCCATCATCTAATTCTCTCAAATTTTAATTTCCAAACCATTATAGCGGCCTCTAATGCTATCTTTCTACTCATTTTAGAAGACCCTTCGTTTCTTTCGTAGAATATGATTGGTATTTCTGTTACTTTACATCCTATTTTTACTAATCTGTAAACCATCTCTATTTGAAAAGCATATCCATTAGATTTTATTTTATTTAAATCTATTTTTTCCAAACATTTTCTGCTATAGCATCTATAACCACTTGTAACATCTGATAAATTTTTTAGTTTAAGTATTGTAGTTGCATACATGTTGGCAAATTTCGAAAGTAAAAGCCTTTTAAAATCCCAACCAACAACACTTATAGTCCCATTAATATACCTTGATCCTATTACTAAGTCATATCCTTCTTTCATTTTTTCTATAAATTTTGCTATATCTTCTGGATTATGAGATAAATCACTGTCCATTTCAAAAAATATATCGTAATCTCTTTTTAATCCCCATTTAAAACCTTCGATATAAGCTGTTCCAAGTCCAAGTTTAGCAGGTCTTTGAATTAAATATATCCTATTTGATCTATTCATCCAGCTTTTTATCTCTTCAACTGTTTTATCTTGTGAGTTATCATCTATAAATAATAAATCCACATCATGCTTTAAAAGTTTTGGTATAAGTTGATTTATATTTTTTTCTTCGTTATAAGTTGGTAATACTATTAAAATTCTCATTTGCATACCTTATAAATTCCTCTCTTGTTTTTACCCAGTTGAAGTTTTTAGCCCAGTTTATACAGTTTTGAGACAATTTTTTATAAAAATCTTTATCTTTAAAAGATTTGATAATCATATCACAAGCTTCTTCTTTATTGTTTACTAAAAATCCAGTTTCTTCATCTTTTATGCTATCTATTAAACCTTTTACCTTAAAGCCTACTGCTGGTGTTCCAAAAGCATTTGCCTGTATAACTACCTGACCCCATCCTTCTCTAATACTTGGTACTATAATAAAATGAGATTTTTTTAGATACTCTTTTTTTTTATCTTCATTTACATAACCTACAAACTCAATACTCTTTACATTTTTATACTTTTCTTTTAAATACTCTAAAAGTGGACCAGTTCCAACCATTATAAGCTTTGAATTTTCTATTTGTTTTAAGACATGTAAAAATATCTTTATAGCTGATTCTGGATTTTTTGTTTTTTTCATTCTTCCAACATATACAAGTGTTAAGTTTTTGTCTTTTTCTGGCATTTCGTCTGAAACATAGTATTCAAGACCATTTGGTATTATTGTAACATCTTTAAATCCAAGTTTTTCTAAATCTTCTTTTGTAGATTGTGATACAGTTATTGTTTTTTTATTTTTATAAAATCTCAGTAGTACCTTTTCTAAAAATCTAAAGATGTAACCAACGTTACCAAGTTCTACATTCCAAAATTCTTCGTAAAGTTGATGAATTAGTAATACTGAGTTCTTTTTAAAAAATGTAAAAAATCCAATACCGTTAAATTCATCTATTATTAAATAATCTTCTTTTTTATTTAAAGCATACAGAAAACCATAAAAATGAGTAGTAAATTCATTTCCTTTTCTTATGAATTTTATACCATCAATAAATTCTTCTGAAGTTAAATTTTTAGCTTTTGATGAAAACCACTCTACATTAAAACCGCTATCTCTAAAGCCTTTAGCTATTTCAAAAGTGTAAACTTCTGCACCACCTTTTTCAGGATGTTTCACACATCTCCTATTTAAAATTAGAATGTTATTAATTTTTAAGCCATATATAAGCTTATTAACCATATTACTGTTAATATTAAAATAAAACCTAAAGAAATTAGATTTATTCTATTTTTTTGAATCAGATAGTATAAAAATATTATAATACCTAAAAATGAAAGTATAGAAAGTAAACTCCAAAAAGTATTTGGAGTTCTATTAAATTTATCTAAACTTAGATATTCTTTTGTAAAATTAGCATCATTATGAGCTTTAATTATGGCTGATTGGTTAATTGCAAAGTTTAAATCGTCTCTATATGGTTGATAAAAAGATCTTATTTGAAATAATGAAGATTTTAGTGTTTCATAACAGTATAGTTTTATAAAACTATCATCTGTGTTAACACATATGTTTTTAAGATTTTTAACAGATTCATTTACTATTTTTGAAAATGGTGTATATGCTAAAATTACTCTCTCATAGTAATCTATTGCCTGAATAAATTCGCCATTTTTATAACTATTTTCAGCTTTAGAAAAATTTTTGTACTGATAAAAAATATTTTTCACAAAAAAAGCAAGAATTAAAACAGTAAATATAAGTAGAAGTTTTTTTATATTCATTTTTCTGCTTCCAAACTGTAAAAGTTTAGTTTATCGCTATTTTTCTGCTGTAATTTAAAAAATATATCATACATCTCATTAGCTTTGATAATATATCCATTTTCTTCAAGTTTCTTTCCATAAAAAATATAAAAATTTGAAAAAACTCTACAAAGAGTTAAAGTATAGTAATCATCTGAATTATGATTTAAACAGTCTTGTAATAATGTTTTAAACAACTGTTCTTTTAAACCTAAAGAAGATATATCAAAATTATTTTCACTATTAAGACTGTTTTTTTCTTTTGCCATATAAACTAATCCAACATATTTTACATCTAATACTTCATTAAAAACACTATCTTTTGGAAAACCAGAATTTAGAAAAATTCTATTATTTTTAGCATAATAAGTTAAATGATTGTTTACTAAAAATTCTCTGTAAATATTTTTGTATAAATCTATTGGTAAGCATCCCCTTGTGTATAGCTTATTATCTTCTATTCCATATTCTAAGGAGCACACATCATTTCTAAAATTATTTAAAACTTTTAAATACCAAATTCCAAACGAAAGATTATCTCCTTGTGTTAAAAATAATGAGTTTTTTGGTAATGAAGCTAAAAAAGATTTGGTATAAGTATAAGGAACATAGTTATTTATAAAATTTTGATCTTGAAATCTTTGAACATAATTTAAAATGCCAGGAAAAATTACTGCAAATATAAAGATCTTTTTTGCTATATATAAATTTTTAGACTCTAAATAAACTACAATCCTATAAACAGCTAATCCTATGAAAATAAAAGAAAAGAAGAACATTGGTAGATAGTACTGATGGCCTGATATATACCAATCTTTTAATTGAAGATTTTCACCTGCTAATGTCATTTTTGCTAAAAAATATGAATATAAAAAGAAATTAAGTATAAAAATAGAAAATAATTTTTTGTTTTCTTTAAATAGTAAAAAAATACCTAGTATTAAAAGTAAAATAAAAAAGTAATTTAAATTTAGTAAAAGTAATTTTGATACATTCAATAAAGGAAAAAGTAAAATATGAAAATCATTTTGATATACTGCACTATTTAAAGAATCCAAAGAAGAAGTACTATAATTTTTACGAAGATAATAATTTATAAATTCAGAAAAATTATTTATAGATGAATATTTAATACTATAGTCGTTTAAACTTCTAATTTTTAAATATCCAAAATTTAGTAGAAAAAAGAAAATCAAGATAGTAAAACCAATAAAGTAATCTCGCAAATTAAAAAATTTATTAAATAAAATTACTAAAATCAAACTTAAAAGTACAAACAAACCTGTATGGTGGTTTAGAGATATTAAACCAAATATTATTATAGATATGAAAAAATACTTTTCTTCTTTTGATATAAAGAACTTGAGAACGAAATATATAAATGAAGATATTAAAAAAAGATTTAATGTATAAAATTTTATTACTATAGACTGACCAAAAAAAGAGTAAATTGATGATAGTAAAAATATAGCTATAAGAGATATATATCTAGGTATTTTAAGTAATATTAGTGTCTTTTTTAGTATAAATAAAGAAAGTAATGCAAATAAAACTGAAATTAATACCATTCTTTCTGAAATACTACCTATAGGAATAAATGATATAAATTTTAAAATCAAGGAATATAAAGAGTAACCAGAAGGATGTGCAATGCTAAGTGTAAAACCAATAGCTGAAAATTCAGCTCCATCGCCTGTTGAATATACAGGAAATGATAGAAAGATATATACAGTACCTATAAAAATAAATAAAATATAAGTCATTCTACAGTACAAATAATAGCATTATTGTTTAAATTGCATTTTGCTTTATAATCACTTACAGTATTTATTTTGCCTATTATAGTTCCATCTGATATATTACCACCTTCTGCACATACTACATTACCAGTTATATTTATACTTAAATTGTATTCAAGCACATTAGATGTTCTACAATTTTTTAAATCTATATTTGAAACATCTATAGATGTAGGAGTAGATGGATTTAAATCAATACAATAAGCTATTATATCTTTAGCACATGCATTTGTTATAGGCAAAGCAAAACTGCTTACTTTTGATTTATTTTGATATTTTATATATATAGGTATTGCCATAGATGAAAGTATAGATATAATCGCTATAACGATTATAAGTTCTATTAAAGTGAAGCCGGCCAAAGACCGGCTTTTTTCAGATATCATGTCAACACCTTATTTAACTGTACACTTAATTCCCGTTGTAGTAGCATAACATTCAGCAGTATAATCACTAACGCCAGCAAGTCGTGCTGTAACTGTTCCTCCTGATGAGACTGTTCCATCGCTACCACATGTTGCAGCTGTTACAGTTAGTGTCACATTTCCTCCTGGAGTACTTTGAGTAGTAGCGCAGTTTTGTAAAGTGGCTGGTGTTGTTGCACCAGGATTTTCTGTACAGTAAGCTACCATATCCATTAAACATCCTCTTGCTATAGGTTCAGCATAAGAACTTACTCTTGCTTTTTGTTGGTACTTCATGTACTGTGGTATTGCTATTGATGCTAAGATAGCAATAATAGCA
>JBBIPN010000046.1:0-9541 GCA_037442825.1 Sulfurihydrogenibium sp.
TTAACTTTATCTTCTTCTACTTCAAATCCACTTGTTTTTATAATATTTAATATCAAATCTTTAATCTCTTGTTTCAATTTTCCTCCTTCCTTTACTACAAATCGTGTAGTTTAAAAAGTTTAAATAAAGTAAAATAATGATTAAATCAATTATATCAAATTTTATAATCAAAAATGGTGAAAATACTAATAATCCTAAAAGATTTACAGTCCAAACACAATTTTTAATTTCATAAGGTTTAACTTTTAGAAAAGGTATAAATGTAAGTATACCTAACAATCCTATATATGATAGTTTTATATCTTGATCTTCGTTATATTTACCCCAAAAGTAGTATGTGATATTAATAAAAACAGATAAAATTATCGAACTTAAAAATAACTTGTAAAATGTTTTCTTGTTACTCAATAATCTCTCTTCTTATTTTTGCTCCTATGTTTATAAGTTTTTCATCTATATGTTCATAGCCTCTATCAAGGTGATAAATATGATGTATCTTTGTTTCACCTTCGGCAACTAAACCTGCTATAACCATTGCTGCACTTGCTCTTAAATCTGTAGCTTTTATCTCTGCACCACTAAATTTATCTACAGGTCTTACTATTGCTGTTTTTCCTTTTATTTCTATATTTGCACCAAGTCTGTTAAGTTCTGGGATATGCATAAACCTATTTTCAAATATATTTTCTGTTATTTCTGATACACCATTAGCAAAACATAGTAAAGTTATAAATTGAGCTTGTAAATCTGTTGGAAATAATGGATATTCTCTTGTTTCTACATTTACTGGTCTTAACACATCATCTCTTTTGACTAATATCTCATTGTTTCCAAGGTCTACTATATATATACCTATATGTTTTAAAATTTCTTCAACATACTCTAAATATTGACGTGGATAGTTTCTAATAATAACATTTCCATCATTTAAAGCTGAAATTATCAAAAATGTTCCAGCTTCTATTCTATCTGGAATAACAGTATGATGAGATCCTTTTAAAGATTCTACACCGTTTATAACAATTCTATGTGTTCCTTCTCCTTCAATATCTGCTCCCATCTTTTTAAGCATAACCGCAAGGTCAACTACTTCCGGCTCTAATGCTGCATTCTCTATAACTGTCTGTCCTTTAGCTAAAACAGCTGCCATAAGTATATTTTCTGTCCCTGTTACTGTAATCTTATCAAAGAATATATGAGTTCCTTTTAATCCTTTTGGTGCAGATGCTTTTATAAATCCATGTTCTATTTTTATTTCAGCACCCATTTTTTCTAAAGCTTTAAGATGTAAATCAACAGGTCTTGTACCAATAGAGCAACCACCAGGCAAAGCAACTTCAGCGTAACCAAACCTTGCTAACATTGGGCCTAAAATAAGTATTGAAGCTCTCATTTTATTTACTAAATCATAAGGTGCTAAAAATGATATTGGATTTTCAAGTTTAAAACTATAGGTTTTTTCCTTGATTTTATTAACTTTTACACCTATATGTTCTAAAAGTTTTACCATTGTCTCTACATCAAGCAGGTTTGGTATATTCTCAATAACTATCTCTTCAGATGTTAAAATAGTAGCTGCCATATTCGGTAAAGCTGCATTTTTAGCACCAGAAACTTCAAACACACCAGAAAGTTTATTTCCACCTTCAACTATAAGAGCTTCTTTCAATTTTATCTCTCTACTTATCATTTTTTCACCTCTATTATTTTACTTTATAACCTATCAAAATTCTATCTAAACCAGATAAATCTTTATAAATCTCTATCTCTTTAAAATTATTTTTTAAAAGGATTTCTTTTATTTTTTCGGATTGATCTATCCCAAACTCAAATGCAAAAAAACCATTCTCTTTTAAATGATATTTTAAATTCTCTACAATAACTTCATAAAACTCTGTTCCTTTAGATCCAGCTATCAAAGCTTCTATAGGTTCTTTTTTCACTTCTTTTTGTAAATTTTCATAATCTTTTAATGGTATATATGGAGGATTTGATACAACAAAATCTAATTTTGGTAAATTTAGATAACTTATATTATCTCTTAAGATATCAAAATTTACCAAGCTAATCCTATCTAAAACATTATATCTTCTAGCATTTAGTTTTGATACATTTAAAGCTTTTTCAGATATATCTATTCCATACATAAATAAATTTTTATTATGTTTAAGTAAAGATACAAAAATACAACCACTACCAACACCTACTTCAAGTCCAATAGAATTTTTACTATCTATTTTTTCTAAAACTTTTTCAACAAGTATTTCAGTTTCTGGCCTTGGTATTAATACACCTTCTTCAACATAAAAATCAAGTCCAAAAAATTCTTTATTTTTAACAATATAAGCAATAGGTAATCCTTCTATCCTTTTATCAACCAAATTTAATATTTCTTTTACTTTATCTGCTGAAATATCCGACTCTGGCTCAGTTATGATTTTATATTTTGGTATTTTTAATACATAAGATATTAATATCATACTTTCATTTGATGGATTTTCTATATTAGCACTTTTTAATAGATTTAGAACTTTTAAATATATTTCCTTTAACTTCATTGAAACTTTGGCAACTTCCATTCATAAAGTATAGCTACAACTCTAAACATCAGTACAAGTAAACTACATACAATAGAAGATATTAGTAAATCTTGATATATAAAGATAGAAATATAAAAACCTATTGAGCCTATTATACTGCAACTTGCATAAAAATCATCCCTAAGAACAGATGGAATTTTACCAAGAAGTAAGTCACTTATAACTCCACCACCTACACCTGTTAATGTTGCAAGAATAACTATACCAAAAAAAGAAACGTCTGCATTATAAGCTATTATAGCTCCTGTAGTTGTGAAAGCAGATAAACCAATAGCATCTGGTATTAGTATATAGTATTTATTTGATATATCACTTTTTGCTATTTTGTAGATAACAATAGCAATCCAAACACCAATCAACGCAACACTCATATCTGTTATAGATTTTAGTGCATTTGGAATAGTATTTATCATTAAATCTCTTGTTATACCACCTCCCAATGCAGTCATTACACCTAAAACTGTTATACCAAGTAAATCTAAACCTTCTTTAATAGCTTTCAAAGAACCTGTAACCGCAAAAGCTAAAAGACCTATAATGTTCATTATAAAAAATATATCTTTTGCAAATTCCATAATGCCTCACTAATCAAAATTTTTCCATTGTAAACTATATTAAATTCATTATCAAACTTAACCTTAAACCCATAAAATTTAACATCCTTTTCAATAGCTTTTATAAAATACTCTGAAAATTTTTTGTCTGTATCAAAGTTTGGCAAAAATTTATTACAATCTCTAAAAGCAATAACCATTATAGCTGATTCAAAACTTTCTTTTTTTAGTTGAATAAGATTTTTTAAATGTTTCAATCCTCTTTCTGTTGGAGCATCTGGAAATATACAGTTATCATCTATTTTTAAGTTACACCCCTTTAACTCTACGAAAACCTTATCGTCTATCAGAAAATCTATTCTA
The DNA here is from genome assembly GCA_037442825.1 of Sulfurihydrogenibium sp. GTDB lineage: Bacteria > Aquificota > Aquificia > Aquificales > Hydrogenothermaceae > Sulfurihydrogenibium. The sequence continues at coordinate 3,518 of JBBIPN010000046.1, forward strand.
CTGTTGTTATACCTAACTTCTCTTTTTATTTTTTTTGGTTTAAATCCTAAAAATCCATTTTCTATTAAACGTTGACCTATTTTTGAATGATAGCTTGTGTTTACTAAAATAAAACCTTCTTCCATTTTTACTGCTAAAAGTTTATACTTTGTTTTATTTGTATTTTTATTTTCCATTAAAAGGATATCTTTACCTTTTACTAATATTTCTTTTAATCTTCCAGTGTCTGCGATATGACATTTTTCAATTTCATTTCCTACTTTACATAATCCTACAAATCTATTTAATCTTTCTATAAAATTACCATAGATAAGTTTTCCAAAATGTTTATTTTCAAGTAGTATCATTTTCTTCCAAATATTTATAAGCTAACTCTGTTGCTATTCTTCCTTTTAAACTTCTTTTTATAAAACCAAGTTTTATAAGGTATGGTTCAATAATTTCTTCAATCGTTCTTTTATCTTCAGATATGGCATAAGCAATTGTGTTTAAACCTACAGGTCCACCATTAAACTGATTAACGATTGTTTTAATATACTTTAATGAAATATTATCTAATCCATGTTTATAGATAGATAAGAATTCTAAAGCTTCTAAAGCTACTTTTTCTGTTATAATCTCATAGTTATGCAGTAAAGCATAATCATAAACTCTTTTTAAAAGTTTATTTGCTATCCTTGGTGTTCCTTTTGAATGTTTTGCAATTGTCAAAGATCCTTTTTCATCTATTTTTATATTTAAAATATTTGCTGTTCTGTTTATGATTTCTTTTAATGAATCTTCATCGTAAAAATCTAAGTTTAGTACTATTCCAAATCTTAATATTAAAGGGTTTGATAACATTCCAACCTTTGTAGTAGCTCCTATAAGTGTAAATCTATTTAAATTTAGTCTTATAGATTTTGCTGACCTTGCTTTTCTATTTGAACCACCACCTACAATAACATCTACTTTAAAATCCTCCATAGCTGAATATAAAATTTCTTCTAATGTAGCTGAAAGTCTATGTATCTCATCTATAAATAGAATATCATTTTCTTTAAGGTTTGTTAGTATTCCTATTAAATCTCCTTTTTTTTCTAAAACAGGTGCAGAAGTTATTTTTACATCTACGTTCATCTCATTTGCAATAACTGTAGCCAACGTAGTTTTTCCAAGACCAGGTGGTCCTGAAAGTATAATATGATCGAGAGGTTTATTTTGAATTTTTGAGGAGTTTATAAACACTTTTAGCTGTTTTTTTACTTCTTCTTGCCCTATAAACTCATCTAATTTTAAAGGTCTAATTGATAAATTTTCTGGTATCATAATGTATATTTTAACATTTAGAGGTTTAAAGTGAAATACTATTTAGCTAAAACAGAACCAGAGGAATACTCTATAGATATGTTGGAAAAAGAAGGAAAAACTGTTTGGAATGGTGTAAAAAATCCTTTAGCTCAAAAGTTTATTAAAGAAACAAAAATAGGAGATTTAGTTTTTATCTATCATACAGGTAAAGAAAAAGCTATTGTTGGTTTAGGAAAGATAGTATCAAATCCTTACAAAGATGAAAATAATTTATATGTAGTTGATGTAGCTTTTTATAAAAATTTCTCTAAAAAAGTGGAGTTTTCATTGATTAAAACACTGCCAGAATTTAAAGATTTTTATTTAGTTAAAATACCTCGTCTATCTTTTATGGAGGTTCCAGAAAAACTTGCTAAAAAATTTTTTGAATTAGCAAGCTTAGATATTTAAAGCTTCTTTTACTAATTTTAATCTATCTTTTAATTTATCTATCTCTTTCTCTTCTTTAAAAATTTCTAAAATTTCTTTATCTTCAAATTCAATCTTACCTTTATCTTTTATAAGAGAAGATACATAATCTGCAACGGCTAAGAGCTTTTTACATCTTTTTGATGCTGTAAATTTAACATCAACTACTTTTCCATTTTCTTCTTTCAAAAAAAAGTTTAAAATATGACAACCTTTCTTACACTTACCTAAATCTCTATATCCTTCTGGAGCAACATCTACATAATTTTTTAAACCATTTTCAATATACTGTGAAATATTCATATTTATCCCTCCTTTTAACAGCTATTCTTTAAAACCAAATCTACTATGATTAAATATCTTTAAATAAGATGATTCTTTTTCTTCATGAATCAAATCTCCTATTAGTTTTGCTGTTATAGGAGCTAAAAGTATCCCATTTCTATAATGTCCTGTAGCATAGTATAAATTTTTTATATCAGATTTTCCTAAAATTGGAAAACCATCAGGTGTGGCAGATCTAAAACCATACCATGTTTCTACAATACTATAATCTTTTGTATATGGTAACGTTTCTAAAAGTCCCTTAATTAAAACAAACAAACCTGCTATAGTATTTCCTTCTTTAAAAAAAACATTTTCCTCTGTTGCTCCAACCAACACTAAATTACTCTCTTTTCTTGGAATAATGTAAGCTTTTTTACTGTATACAACTTTATTAATCTCTTCTTTTTTCTTTGTTTGAAAAGAAAACATTTGACCTTTTTTTGGATAGACATTTACTGGCTCTATTTCTCCAGACCAAGCGCCAGCCGCTAAAATACAAAAATCTGCATCGAATATTCCTTTTTCTGTAACTACAGATTGGAAGACACCATCTTTAGAATTTATAAAATTTACTTTAGTCCATTCTCTTACATCTATGTTATTAGATTTTACATACTTAATTAAAGCTTTCACAAGTTTTCTATTATCTATCTGTTTATCTTTTGTAAACAAAACACCACCGATAATAGAGTTAGAAAATTGTATATTTAGATCTTTCAAATCTTTTTTATCAAACCATATACTTTCTAATCCTAACTTATTGTAGTAATCAGTTCTTTTTTGTAAAAGAATTTTATCATCTTCATTAAATGCTGGACAAAATATACCACATTCCCAAAAAGACAGATTATCTCCTGTTTCTTTCTCCAAATCTGCTACAAAATCTTTATACATATCTCTACTTTCTACACAAAGTTTTAAAAAATCTCCTATTAAACCTTCTGCTTGTGGTGCAAGCATACCACCAGCAGCCCAAGATGCACCTTTACCTAAAGATTGTTTTTCTAGAATTGTAATATCATATCCAAGTTTATGTAAATATTTTGCTATAGATAGACCTATAACACCACCACCAATTATAATACCTTTCATCTATTCTCCTAAAAATCTATTCTCATTCCATCATAAGCAGCAATAACATTTAAACCTGTTTTTTGACTCATACTTTTAGCCACTTTTTCTGGAGAATGTTTTAACATCTGTAAACTAAAATGTGTTATCACACTAAATTTTGGTTTTACTTTCAAAATAATCTTTTCTACATCTTCGGATGAAAGATGATAATAGTTTAAATTTGGTGTTAAGAATGTAGTGTTAAAAACCATTAAATCTGGGTTTCCTGGATAAGCTTCTAACATTCCTTCAAAAAATCTTCCACAAGGAACATAGATAAACTTTTTATCTTTAAAAGAAAATTCTAAACTATATGTTTGGGCTCCTTTATGTATATGCTCAATAAGTGGTTTTATTTTTATATTTTCATACTCTATAACTTTCCCAAGAGTTGTAATCTCTATATTTTTAAATCCTTTCTTTGTATATTTTAAAACAACCGGGTCTTCACCTTCTAAAGCATCATAAGGTGCAAGTAGTAAATCTAATTTCTTTTTATTGCTTTCTGTTGCTGATTCTACTACAGAAGATATATCTGCTACATGATCTAAATGCCTATGGGATAAAACAATAACATTTATATCTCTTGGCTCCAACCCTTTTTCAAAAATTCTTATTAAACTTCCTGGTCCTGGATCTATAAGTATATTTTTATCATTTAAGTGTAACCACATTCCACCAGAATGTCTAAGCTGTCTAAAAACTACGTTTCTACCACCACCTGTTCCAAGAAAAATTAAATAGTCTAAAATATTAATCTTCCTCCTTCTACTGGTATGAAAGCTCCTGTTGTGAAATCACTTTCTATTAAATATTTTACAGCTTTAAATACTTCTTTTCCACCTGCCCATTTTTTTAAAACTGTCTTTTTTAAGGGTAGTTCTAAATCTTTAATATCTTCAGCTGGGATAATAGGTCCTGGTAAAATGCCGTTAACTAAAACGTATGGAGCAAACTCTTTTGCAAAAGCTTTTGTCATGGTTATCATTGCACCTTTTGATACACAGTAAGCAGTATAATCTGGATAAGGTAAAATTGCAGCATAATCAATTATATTTATAATTCTTCCTTCCTTTCTAGCATACATTATTTTGCCAAACTCTCTTGACAAAAAAAATGGAGCTTTTACATGTATAGAATAAAATTTATCTAAATCTTCAAATGTAGTTGATTCCAAAGGTGTTTTATAATAAATAGAAGCATTGTTTATTAAAATATCTACTTTTTCTACTAAATTTAATGTTTTTTCTACTAATAGTTTTAGTTCATATTCATCAAATAGATTTGCTTTTACTTTGTAAGCTTTGATATTAAACTTTTTTAACTGATTCATAAGGTCATTAGCTTCCTTTTCTGAAGAATTATAATGGATTACTAAATTGTATCCTTCATTTGCAAGTCCAAAAACTATATCTTTACCTATCCTTTTAGCTCCACCAGTAACCAATACTGTTTTATTTCTTATCTCCATTTTTTTACCTAGAAATTAGTTTGATAGCAAATTCTAAATCCTTTGTTGGTAAATTACAACTAAAGTTTTTACATACATAAATATCACAATCTTCTTTTATCTCCATAGAGACTGTGTAAGGAGCTATTTTTTCTAATTTATCTTTAGATTTTTCATCTTTCAAAATTACTATTTTATTAGGTAAAAACATTTTATTTATATCTTTTAGTTTATCCATGCATATTTTCCCAGCTAAAACCACTTCTGAAGTAGAATAACAGATTAATGTTAAAACTATTAAAGACATTGAATGATAAGAAGGCATTTTTTTAAGATCTTCTGCAAAAGCTTTTAATGTATCTATACACAACTTTTCATAGTTAGTATTTCCAGTCATTAACGATAATTTGTAGAGGTTGTAAGCTGCTACTGAGTTACCAGAAGGTATAGCTCCATCAAAAATCTCTTTTGGTCTAACTATCAAATCTTTATCATTACAACTTAAATAAAATCCATAATTTTCAAAATCATAAAAGTACTTAACCATTAGATCTGTTAGCCTTTTGGCATAATCTAAATATTTTATGTCTCCTGTTGCTTCATAAAGTTCAATCAATCCAAATGTAAAAAATGCATAATCATCTAAAAATCCTTCTATTTTTACTTCACCATCTTTATAAAGATGATAAAGTTTATCATCTTTAAAAATATTCTTTAGGATAAAGTCTGCTGCTTTTTTACCATAGTTTATTAAATTTTCATCATCAAATGCTTTTCCTGCTTTTGCTAATGCTGCGATCATTAATCCATTCCAGTCTATAATAACTTTATCATCTTTTAATGGATGAACTCTTTTTTTTCTTTCACTAAATAATTTTTCTCTCCATTTAATTACTTTTTCCTTCAAAATTTTATAATCAGTATTTAGTTCATTTGCTATATCTTGTAAAGGTTTTTTAAGATAGACAATGTTTCTTCCTGTTAAATGTCCAGTAGCTTCTTCAAAAAAATTACCTTCTTCTTTTATATTAAAAATTTTAATAAAGAAATCTACATCTTCTTTTAAGATATCTTTTATCTCTTGTAATGTCCATGTGTAAAACTTACCTTCTTCTCCTTCACTATCTGCATCTTCAGCTGAGAAAAATACACCTTCCTTAGAAGTCATATCTCTCACTACATACTCTATAATCTCATATGCCACTTCTTTATAAAAATCTTTTTTTGTAATTTGATAAATTTCTGTATAAACCATTGTTAAAAAAGCTTGGTCATAAAGCATTTTCTCAAAATGAGGAAGTAACCATTCTCTATCTGTTGAATATCTATGAAATCCAAATCCTATATGGTCAAATACACCACCAAGTCTGATATTT
>JBBIPN010000047.1:0-8975 GCA_037442825.1 Sulfurihydrogenibium sp.
CACAAGGTATACTTAAAGCCGGAACAGTAGCCATATTTACCGAAACAGTAAATATATCTGATAGATACATCTGAATTGGATCCTGTGATTTTTCACCTATTTTAAAAGCTACGTCTGGTGTTGTAGGTGTTATTATAACATCTACATTTTTAAATGCATTTATGTAATCTTGGTATATCAATGTTCTAACTTTTTGAGCTTTTAAATAGTAAGCATCGTAATATCCTGATGATAATGCATAAGTACCTATCATTATTCTTCTTTTTACTTCAGAACCAAAACCTTCATCTCTTGTTTTTGAATACATCTCCTCTAAATCTTTATAATCTCTTGTTCTATAACCATATCTTACACCATCAAAACGAGCGAGATTTGAAGATGCTTCAGAAGGTGCTATTATATAGTAAGTTTCTATTGCATACTTTGTATAAGGTAATGAAATTTCTTGTACTATCATACCTTCCTTTTCAAGTTGTTTTACAGCATTTAATACTATATCTTTTATCTCTGGATTTAAATCTTCTGTGAAAAACTCTTTAGGTATACCTATTTTTAAATTTTTAACATCTTTATTTAAACTTTCTAAATAGTTTGGTACTCGTATATTTCTCGAAGTTGAGTCTTTTTCATCTTTTCCAGATATTACATTCATTAACATAGCAACATCTTCAACAGTCCTTCCAAAAGGTCCAATCTGATCTAATGATGACGCAAAAGCAACAAGACCATATCTTGATACTCTTCCATATGTTGGTTTTAATCCAACAACACCACAAAATGCTGCAGGTTGTCTGATAGAACCACCTGTATCAGAGCCTAAAGATGCTGGGACAATACCAGCCGCAACTGCAGCAGCAGAACCACCAGAAGAACCACCAGGAACCCTTTCTAAATCCCATGGGTTTCTTGTGGGAAAAAATGCAGAGTTTTCTGTAGATGAGCCCATAGCAAACTCATCTAAATTAGTTTTTCCTGTCATTATAAATCCCTGCTTTTCCAACTTATCTACTACAGTAGCATTGTATACAGGGATAAAGTTTTCAAGCATTTTTGAAGCACAGGTAGTTCTAATATTCTTTGTCGATATATTATCTTTTGTAGCTATAGGTAAACCAAACAAATCTGGAACATTATCAAGTTTTGTTATCTCTTCATCTCTCTTTTTAGCTTCTTGAAAAGCTTGTTCTTCTAAATCTGTTATATAACTTTTTATTTTTGGTTCTACTTGATTTTTTCTTTCTATAAAAGAGTGTAAAATTTCAGAAGGTTTTAATTCCTTCGATCTAACAAGCTCTGAAAGTTCTTTTAAAGACTTTTTCCACAACTCCATTATGACTCTCCTAACTCTTCTTCTGACGTTGGTTTTTCTGGTGCATATAGTTTATCAAAATAATCTTTATATCTTAAATCTGGCGTTTCTTGAGTTGAATCTAACTCTTTTGCATGTTCAATACACAAGGTTGTCCAAGGTACAGCTTCTAATCTTTCTTTTTCTATCTCTTTACCACAAACCTCACATATACCATATGTTCCATTTCCTATCTTTTCTAAAGCATCATCTATGGCTTTTAAGATTTCTATTTCAATATCAGAAAGTTCAGCTAATATTTCTTCTGTAATGTTTATATTTGCATACTCTTCTATGTCTCTTGGTTCAGCTAATTGTTCTGTCAATAATTTTTGAGTTTCTTCTTTTTTTAGATACCTATTTAATATGGCCGCTTTCCTTTTTAGTAAAAATTTTTTAAACTTTTCTAAATCTTTTTTCTCCATATTAAACTCCAATCTTTTAATGATATAATAATTTTATCACAAATAAATATGAGGATTTTGATGATACTTATTTACATACTTTTATTTTTCCTTGGTTTTATTAGTGGTGTTTTTTATTTTTGGCATATGTGGAAAAGTATAGGTAGTTATGGAGCAGATAAATCTAAAATCTTAATGAGTATGATTTTTAGAGCTCCTATCCCTATTGGCTTTGCGTTGATAGGATATCTAATTGGTAAATTTGAAGGGACAATAGCTGTTTTAATTGGTTTTACTACATTTCAAATAATATTTCTCGTAAAAAAAGGTTCTCAACTTAAAAAAGAGTTAGAAGAAGAAGTAAAAAAAGGGGGAAATATTGAGAAAGAGAATAATTAGACTAAAAAATAAAATTGCCGATAAGATTACAAATTTAGATCAAGCATTAATAAACTTTTTAGAAAACTTTGACAAGTTAATACATCTATTTTTAGCAATCTTGATAGTTTTCATATCTTTAGCAATTTTTACATGGTTTATACACGATGCTTATGGACTTTTTAAAAATATAATAGAATTTAAGAAAAATATAAGTGCAAGCGCTTTGAGACTCTTTGGTACAGCTATTTTACTATGGCCCCTATCCTCACTTTTAAAAGCAGAAATAAACCTTATAAAAGGCGAAAAAATTTCTTTAAATCTGTTTGTAGATACTGCTATAGCAGGAACAATAAGAAGCATTCTTATATCAACATCAGAGGGAGAAGAGATAAAAGAAACTTACTATTATGTAATATCCCTACTAATTTTTGCCATTGTTAGGTTAACTGTCGTATATACAGAAAAAATAGAAAGAAACAACGATTACAAAAAAGCAGAGCGATGAGCGAATTTGAAATTTTAAAGATTATAGCTATTTTTTTATTTGGAACATTTATAGGAAGTTTTTTAAATGTTGTTATATATAGAATGCCGAGGGATATGTCTATAGTTTATCCACCTTCTACATGCCCCCTTTGTAAAAATAGAATAAAATGGTACGATAACATTCCTATCTTATCCTACATTTTACTTAAAGGTAGATGTAGATTCTGTAAATCTAATATTAGTATTAGGTATCCTATTGTAGAGTTTCTAACAGGTATATTTGCTGTTTTTACATATTTAAAGTTTGGATTTAATTTCTACTTTTTAATAGCTTTTTATTTTATAGCTTCTATGATTGCTTTATCTTTCATTGATTTAGAGTTTAAAATTATTCCTGACGAGATTAATTTTTCCGGTCTCTTTGTTGGTATTGTTGGAGCAGGATATAAAAGCTTAGTAGTAGGAAATTGGCAACCATTTATTCAATCTATAGTAGGTGCTATTGTAGGCTCTGGATTACTATTTTTAATAGCTTATTTTTACTTTAAGGTTAAAAAGATTGAAGGATTAGGAATGGGTGATGTTAAGCTACTTGCTTTTATAGGTAGTTATGTTGGCTGGTTTGGAACAATATTTACTATTTTTTTCGGTTCTATACTTGCACTTTTAGGTTCTCTAATCTTTATAAAGTTTTATAAAACTGATAACTTAATGAAGTTAGAAATACCTTTTGGACCATTCCTTGCATTAGCTGGTTTAATTTATCTATTTTTTGGTGAGTATATCTATAATTTTTATTTTGGGGGAATAACTTTTGAACATTAAATATAAAGTTTGGATAGAAAAAGATGATGATATAATCATTGGAATTGGAAGGGAAGAACTACTTAAAGCTATAAAAGAAACAGAATCTATATTAAAAGCTTCTGAAAAATGCGGTTTAAATTATAGGAAAGCATTATTTTATATACAAGCTATGGAAGAAAGAACTGGTAAAAAGATCGTTGAAACATTTAGAGGTGGTAAAAAAAGAGGAGGCGCGAAACTTACAGAGTTTGGAGAAACATTACTTCAAGATTTTGAAAAAATAACAAAAGAGTTTGAGAAATTAAAAATAGAAATGGAAGAAAAAATAAAATCAAAAGAAATATTCGGCAGTTTAAATGAATAATGAACTTGTAAATAAAAGAAAATATTATTTTGGTTTTTTATTTAGTAGTATTATATTTTTCCCAATTTTAATAATATTAAAGGTTAAATTAGATTTAAATGTAGATTCTGTAGCTTTATTTTTGATAACATTAATTTCAATCTTACCTGCTTTTTTATACTTTTATAAAAAAAAGTATGAGTATAAAAAACTGCTAACTATTGGTTATATCCCATTAGTAATAGGGCTTCTTATCTCTCTTATTTTTAATAACAGCTTATATATGGTAATATCTTTTCCTTTGTTCTTTCTAAATTACATAATTCTAATACCGAGGTGAAAATGAACTATCTGAACATTATTGACATTATTGAAGAGAAAAAGAAAGAAGGCAAAAAGATTGTTTTTACAAATGGATGTTTTGATATTATCCATGCTGGTCATGTAGATTATTTAGAAAAGGCAAAATCATTAGGAGATTTTTTAGTAGTTGGTTTAAATAGTGATGAATCTGTTAGAAAATTAAAAGGAGAAGGAAGACCTGTAAACCCACAAGAAGAGAGAAAAAAAGTTTTATCTGCACTGAAACCTGTTGATTTAGTGATAATTTTTGACGAAGATACTCCTGAACGATTAATAAAAGAGATAAAACCAGATGTTTTAGTTAAAGGTGGTGATTGGAAAATTGAAAATATTGTTGGTGCTGATTTTGTTAGATCTTACGGCGGTGAAGTTTATACAATAGATTTTGTTTACAACACATCTACAACAAAAATAATAAACAAAGTAAAAAATGGAAATTCCTAATATTCTTACAATTTTAAGAATAATTTTAGTTCCAGTATTTATAATTTTCATCTGGTATAATCTACCGGTACATGCTTTAATAACGTTTATAGTAGCAGGTTTAACAGATGCATTAGACGGTTATATAGCAAGAAGATTTAAACAAGAAACTCAACTTGGTAAGATATTAGATCCAATAGCTGATAAAACACTGTTAATTTCAGCTTTTATATTTCTTTTTAACTCAAAGCTACCAATAAAATTACCTTTTTGGTTTGTAGTAATTGTTATATCAAGGGATATATATATACTTGCAGGCAGTTTTTTAATTTATATTTTAAAAGGTTATTTAAAAGTAAAACCGTCCATCTTTGGAAAAGCAACTACATTTTTTCAAATTATTTCAATCGTATATGTTTTGGTATCAAATATAGATATTTCACTTTATAATGAGCATCTATTTTATACAATTTTGGGTTTGAATGTACTATTTTTAGCATTATCTACCTTAACATACACCTATGACGGCTTAATTCAGGTTAACAGCAAAAAAAACTTTTAAAGATTTCAAAATTTAAAACAAGATTATCTATTGGTATATACTCATCTTTTTGATGGGCTTGGGCTGGATCTCCTGGACCAAAGTTTACAGCATCAATGTTGTATAGAGATAAACGAGCTACATCAGTCCAAGCTTGCTTAGCTTCAACATTTAATTCAAAACAAGATATTAACTCTTTTAGAATAGGATTTTCTAAACACACATTTCCAGATGGTGCAACATCTGTAAACTCTACTTTTGCTTCCCCTTTTACCAAATCCATAACTTCCTGTTTTGCCTCTTCCATAGATTTACCAGGTGCAAAACGATAGTTTACGTTTATCATAAACTTATCTGGGATGATGTTTCTTCCACCAGAATAATCAACCATGGTAGCGTTCATAACTTCATAATACTTGATACCATAAAAATCATACTCTTTTATACCAAAATCAACCAGTCTTTTTAGGAAGTTAACTGATTTGTGAATAGCATTTTCACCTTGCCATGGCCTTGCTGAATGGGCTCTTTTTCCTTCAAAAGTAACTTGTGCATGTAATGTTCCAAGACAACCTACTTGAATATTGTTATTTGTTGGTTCCAATGCAAAAGCAAGGTCTGCTTTTTGTATGATATCATACTTAGAAAGTAAAGGTTCTAATCCATTATCTACATATGGACCTTCTTCTTTTTCATAAAATACATATACAGTGTTAAATCTTTTTTCTTTATCTGAAAAGTAGTCTATAAGTGCCATCATTACAGCGAGACCACCTTTCATATCACTGGCACCAAGACCGTATATCCTATTATCTATAATCTGGCCTGAATATTGATTAACACCTGGAACTGTATCAAGATGACCTATCAAAGCTATAGTTTTTTTATCATTATCTAAATTATCATAAGATATTATTGAGTTATTGTATCTTACAATATTTAGATTGTAGTTTTTTAAAAAATTTTCAACATAATCAGCTATCCCTTTCTCATTACCTATAACAGAAGGAATATTCACTAAATTTAATGTATACTCTATAAGTTTTTCTTTCAAATCTGTATTTCCTTAGAATAACCTAACTTTTCTGATAACTCTTCTGAAACTTTTAAAAAGTAATCTTTCATTTTTCCATGAACCAAATTAAATGGCATTCTATAAGAAGGAGCTGATAAAGTAACAGCTGCAACAACATTTCCTGTATAATCTCTAATAGGAACAGACATACATCTTACTTCTTTTTCCCATTCTTCATTGTCTATAGCATAGCCGTTTTTCCTAACTTCCTGTAATTCTTGAAGTAGTTTAGATTTATCTGTAATCGTATTTTCTGTAAACTTTTCCAATTTTACTTCTTTGAAAAATTCCTCTAAATCTTCTTTATCCATAAATGCAAGATGAATTTTTCCTGATGCTGATGCATACATAGGTAGCAATCTACCAACCCTTGATTTTACAATTACATTTCTTGATACTTCGTAAGAATCTATATATACTATCTCAAAACCACTCCTTGTAGCTAAGTAAACATTTTCTCTAAACTCTTGTGCAATCATTTTTAAAAATTGTTTTGCTTGCTTTCTTATCTCTGTATGAGAAATATAGGAATGACCAAGCTCGAAATTTTTTATACCGAGGGAGTATATTTTTTTTCTTTTATTGTAATCTAAATATCCTCTTATTATAAGAATCTCTAATATTTTTTCTAAGCTTGTACTTGATATTTGAAATTTTTCTTCTAAGTCTTTTAGTTTTATATTTTGCCTTTTAGCTATATAAAATAGAATATCAAAAGCTAAATTTACATTCTGAACAATATAATCTGATTTGTCCCTTTTACGATGCATGTTATACCTTATATTTTATTAAGCGGAGCCGACGGGATTCGAACCCGCGACCTCCTGCGTGACAGGCAGGCGTTCTGGGCCGAGCTGAACTACGGCTCCGTTTTGGTTTTTTAGTGGGCGGTAGAGGAGTCGAACCTCTGACCCCCTCCTTGTAAGGGAGGTGCTCTGGCCAGCTGAGCTAACCGCCCAAAAGTAAATAATATTATATATTAACCTTTAAAAAAAATCAAGTTCTTTTTAAGAAATCTATATTTATAGTTTTTTCTCCTACTTTTTCAAATAAAACTGTTGCATTTTTACCATTTATACTTTTCACAATACCTTTTCCAAAAATATCGTGTTTAACAAGACTTCCAACACGTATATCGGTACTGTCGACATTTTTTTTATTTATAGCATTTAGTTTAGATTTTATAGGGTTTGAAGGTTTTATATGTTGATAAATTTCCTCTAAAAATTGTGACTCTTTTGTATAAGAAATTTTATCACCAAATCTATCTCTCATTTTTGCAAATGTGAGATACAGCCTTTCTTTTGCCCTTGTAATAGCAACATAAAAAAGCCTTCTCTCTTCTTCTAAAGATAAAGGATCTTCAAAAGATCTACCACTTGGGAATATTCCTTCTTCTAATCCTACTACAAAAACTGTATCAAACTCTAAACCTTTTGCAGCATGAACTGTCATTATTTTAACTTTATCACTACTATCTATGTTATCTGCAGACTGAATAAGAGCTGTTTCTTCTAAAAATTCTTCTAACGTTTTACCTTTTTCTTCATACTCTTTAATAGCAGTAATTAACTCATTTATGTTTTGTAATCTATCTTCCCAATCTCTCGGATACTCTTTTTTTAAATAATCTTCGTAGTTTATTAAAGTTATAATACTTTGTGTAACATTTGAGGGTTTTTCAATATTGTTTTTTATAAGGTCAATAGTATCTAAATAATTTTGAATATAAAATTTTACCTTTTTATTAAAACTTTCAGAACTATCTTTTAAAGCTTGAATCCAATCTGTTTTATAGCTTGATTTAATTATTTCAAATCCTTTATCCCCTATACCTCTTGATGGTGTTGTTAAGGACCTTTCGAAACTTGCAAAATCTTTTGGATTTATTGCTACTTTTAAATATGACAGAATATCTTTTACTTCAGACCTTTCAAAGAACTTTACACCACCAACAATTTGATAAGGTATATTATATTTAATCATCGTTTCTTCTAAGTTTCTTGATAAAAATGACATTCTAATAAGTATTGCAAAATCACCAAAGGATTTTGTCCTAACTTGGTTTAAAATCTCTCGAGCAATAAAGTTAGCTTCTTCTTTTTCGTCACTTAAAGCTACTAACTTTACATCTTCCCCCTCTTCTTTATCTGTCCATAGTGTTAAAACTTTATTTCTCCATTTCCCTTTTGATTTAGATATTACTATATTTGCTAAATCTAAAATTTTTTTTGTACTTCTATAATTTTTTTCAAGTTTTATAATTTTTGTGTTTGGAAAATCTTTTTCAAAATCTAAAATATTCTCTGGATTTGCACCTCTCCATGTGTATATACACTGAGCCGGATCACCAACAACTGTTATCGTAGTCCTATCACCAACAATAAGTTTTAAAAGTTTATGCTGAATCACGTTAGTATCTTGGTATTCATCTATCAAAATGTAATCAAATTTATTTTGCCATTTTGATAATATTTCTTGATAGTTTGTTAAGATATTAACAGTTTTTATTATCAAATCATCAAAATCAAATGCATTGCTATTTTTTAACTCTTCTTCATACTTTTCATATATAGCTTTTATATGAGGAATACTAAATGATACAAGTTCAATATAATCATAAGGATTGTCTTCTTGTTTTGCTTTTGAAATTATATCTTTTATTTTATCTGGTTTTAAAAGTTCTAAGTTTAGATTTAAATCTTTTAACACTTTTTCAATAATCTTAACTCTGTCATCATCATCATATATAACAAAATTTCTATCATAACCAACATTTTCTGCCTCAAATCTTAAAAATCTTG
>JBBIPN010000048.1:0-8739 GCA_037442825.1 Sulfurihydrogenibium sp.
AGTTTAAGATTGCAAAATCTTCTTCTGTTTGGTTTTTAAAAAGTTTTAATTTTGAAAGTCTATAATGTTTTTCTTTCTTATGCCAGTCTAAATGGTCTGTTGATATATTTAAAATAATTGCTATCTTGGGTTTAAATGTATATGTTGAATATATTTGAAAAGAAGAAAGTTCTAAGATGGCTAAACAGTTCTGATTTTTATCTACAATCGAGATAAAAGGTATCCCATAGTTACCGCCAATAAAAACATCTTTATCTTTCAATATCTCATAAATTAAAGATGTTGTAGTTGTTTTTCCATCTGTACCTGTTATAGCTATTATATCACCTTTAAAGTATCTATAAGCAAATTCTATCTCTGATAGTATAGGAATTTTATTTTTATTCCCGTATTTGAAAATTTTATGATTAAAAGGTATGCCAGGAGATACGATTATCTCTTTTATATCTAAACCTTCTGGAAAAGTATCATTATCATCAACAATTATATTTTCTATATTCCTTTTATCTAAAAAATCTTTAACAGATTCTCCTGTTTTTCCTTTACCGTATATAACTATCATCTAATTACCTGCGTTCCTATTCCTTCTTTTGTAAATATTTCAAGTAAAATACAGTGTGGGACTCTTCCATCTAATATGTGGGCTTTACCTACACCTTTTTCAATAGCTTGAATACAAGCTTTTACTTTTGGTATCATCCCTCCTTTTATTACTCCTTTTTTTATTAAATCTTCAATTTCTGAAACAGTTATAGAAGAGATTGTATTTTGATTTTCATCTTTTAAACCTTCTATATCCGTTAAAAATATAACTTTTTCTACTTTTAATGCTCCAGCAATAGCCGATGCAACAAAATCTGCATTTATATTGTATGCATTTCCTTCTTCATCAAAACCAATAGGTGCAATAACAGGTATGTAGTTGTCTTCGTCAAGATGGATTAAAATCTCTGGGTTGACTTCTTCAACTTCTCCAACATGACCTAAATCTAAAAGTTCTGTTGGTCTAAAATCTCCCATCGATTTAAAATACTCATCTGCATCAAGTTTTTTTGCTTTTATAAGGTTAGCATCTTTGCCTGTTATTCCAACAGCTTTCACAAAACCACCAGAATATTTATTTATAAGTTGAACAATACTTTTATTTACTAAACCACCTAAAACCATCTCTACAATATCCATAGTCTCTCTATCTGTAACTCTCAAACCACCTACAAATTTAGATTCTAAACCCATCTTTTTTAGATAACTTCCAATCTGTGGACCACCGCCATGGACTATAACTGGATTTATTCCAATATACTTAAGCATTATAATATCTTGAGCAAAAGCAGACCTTAAATCTGCTTTATCCATAGCATTTCCACCATACTTTATAACAAATGTTTTACCTCTAAATTTGTTTATAAAAGGAAGTGCCTCAAGTAGTATTTCTGCTTTCTCAATAACTCTTTCCAATTTTTAATCCTCCTGTATAAAATCTTTTAAAAACTCTATCAACTGATTATCTATAGGTAAATCTACATAGTATGTACCATCTTCATGTTCTACTCTAATTAGATTTTTTTCTTTAATTATATTTATGTTTGTAAGTCCTTTTGAAAAGTACCATTCTAATTCTTCAGTTATACCTTTCATAACAAGACAAAAACTGCCTTTGTATTTTATCACTTTTTTTAATACTACTGGAGCTTTGTTAAATGCATCTTCTCCTTCAAGTTCAAAAGAAAATACATCTACAGCAACACCTCTAAGGTTAAATTCTTTTTCTTCCATCTACTCCTCCAAGAGAGATTTTACAGACCATTTTTTATTTTTAATATTTTTATCAGACACACCTAAGATAGCTATGATATCTTTTAAAAGTTTTTTTCTTCTTTTTTCTTCAATTTCCCCATAAAATTTCTGATTAAAAAACTCAAGTAACAATCTAACTTCTTCTTTTTTAGATATTAAATAAGGTTCTAACTCTTTTATTAAAGTTTTTGCTTTTTTATGTGTAATTGTAAGTGTATAGGATTTTTTATTTTTCTTTAATGTACCACCGTAGTTTTCTTTAATTATTTTTAGTATATTTTCTTTTTTTGATTTAAATGATATTTGCAGAAAGACACTTTTTTTAGATCTACCATCTTTTTTAAGTGAGATATAGCCACAGTTATCAAAAATTCCTGCAATGTATATCAAAAAATCTCTACTATCCATTTATTTTTATATTCTCTATCTCTTTTAAAAGTTCATCTACCATTTCACTTTCTGTTACTCTTTTTATTGGTTGTCCACTTTTAAATAAAATTGCAGATTTATTGCCACAGGCAAGTCCTATGTCTGCTTCTTTTGCTTCTCCTATGGCATTTACAACACATCCCATAATAGCAACTTTAAGTGTTTTATCTACATTTTTTAACTTTTCTTCAACTTTTTTAACAACTTCTGGTAAATTTACTTCAATCCTACCACATGTAGGACAAGAAATTATCTCAATACCTTTTTTTCTAAGTCCTAATGATTTTAAAATCTCATAAGCTACCTTAATCTCTTCCTCTGGATCTGCCGTTAAAGATATCCTAACAGTATCTCCTATACCTTCATAAAGTAGTATACCTACACCAACAGCAGATTTTATACTTCCTTGGAAAAGTGGTCCAGCTTCTGTTATACCTATATGTAAAGGTATATCGGTTTTTTGAGCAAAAATTTTATTTGCTTTTATATTTTGTAAAACGTCTGAACCTTTTATAGAAACTTTAAAGTTTGTAAAACTTACAGATTCAAAAAATTCTGACCAATATAAAGCACTTTCTGCCAAAGCTTCAGCAGATGGATAACCATACTTTTCAAGAAGTCTATCTTCTAATGAACCAGAGTTTACACCTAGTCTAACAGCAATATTTTTTCTTTTACATTCTGTAAGTATTTCTTTTATTCTACTTTTGTCGTTTATATTTCCAGGATTTAGTCTTATACCATGAATACCACTTTCCAATGCCAAAAATGCTATTCTCGGTGAAAAATGAATATCACCTATGACTGGTATTGGAGAGTTTTTTACTATTTCAGGAAGTGCTAAAACATCTTCTTCCCTTGGAACTGCTACTCTTATTATTTCACAGCCAACTTCTGCTAATCTTTTTATCTGATTTAATGTTGCTTCCACATTACTTGTTTTTGTATCTGTCATAGATTGAACTATAACTGGAGCACCATCACCGATTTTGACGTTTCCGACATATACAGCCCTTGTTTTTCTTCTCTCTATCAAGGAATAACCAACTCCATATCTTCCATTAAATAATCATCTTCTATATTATTTACTTTCTTTAATAATTCAAGACTAACACCATATTTTTTTGCAATACTGTAAAGTGTATCTCCTTTTTTTACTTTATATAAATTTTTACCATTGTAAGAAGCTTTTACAACTTCTGGCTTTTTAGATTCATCAAGTATAGCTAAGAAAGGATTATTAAGCTTTTCTCCCTCTTCCTTAGGTTGAGTATTTTTAGGTTTAATTTTTACTATAGGACCAACTGTTATAAATCTTCTATCAAAAGAGGATGCATAATCTAAATTTGGAATATTTATATTTACTCCTTCATACGCTATATCTTTTTTAAGATGAGCATTGTAAAACTTTAATATATCGTAATCTACTTTATACTGGTCAACAAGTTCAGATAAGTATATTTCTCTATCTGCAGTAAAATTCATTACATTATAAACATTTGTTTTAATATCTAAACCATACTTTTCTGGATTTTTCGCAATCAATAGTATAGCAAAGAATCTTGGTACATATTCTTTTGTCTGAGAAGGTAATGTATCTTTAATATCTAAAAAATCTTTTGAAGAAGTAGCTTCTAAACGTTTTGATATACATTTTTCTCCACAGTTATAAGCTGCAATAGCCAAACCCCAGCTTCCAAACATGTTATAAAGAGATTTTAAGTATTTAGCTGCTGCCATTGTAGATTTGTAAGGGTCTCTCCTCTCAT
Source organism: Sulfurihydrogenibium sp. (assembly GCA_037442825.1). Classification (GTDB taxonomy): domain Bacteria; phylum Aquificota; class Aquificia; order Aquificales; family Hydrogenothermaceae; genus Sulfurihydrogenibium. Next base: position 3,996 of record JBBIPN010000048.1, read on the forward strand.
CTATATACTCATCTATCCTAAGACCAAAACGTTTTCCTGTAGAAGGTATAAACTGCCAAATACCTGCTGCATTTGCCGAAGAAGTAGCAAATGGGTTGAAACCACTTTCTACTATAGCTAAATAGGATAACTCTTCAGGTAAACCTTCATCTTTAAATATTTTTTTAACCATAGGCATAAAGTAGTTTGAACGTTTCAATGCATTTTCTGTAAAATATTTTTTTGTAGTAGCAAAATAATCTATAAAATACTCAATATCTTTATCTTCAGGAATAGGTATATTTAACTCTACAGCTTCCTGCTGAATATAATCTTTGTCTTGTTTATCTAATGAGTTACTTATAATATCTTTTATATATTCTCCTTCAGTTTTATCAATTTTTTCAGTTTTATTACTTCTTACATATAACTTAATATTTTTATTTTCAATACTCTCTTTTTTAATATTATCTTTTCTTACAACTTTTTTACTATAGTAACTTTTTTTTGCATCTTTTACTTGAACAGAACAAGAGTATATAAAAATACCTACTAATAAGCTTAAACTAACTAATATTATATGCATATTAAACTTTAGCTTTAAAGTTTGCTTAAAAAGTTATTCGTCTACTTTTGCCAAAACTTTAGTAGCTAATGGAACTTTTTTGTGTTCTTTAATTGTATTTGTAGATTCATCTATATAGACAAGGTCTACATGGAAGTTTTTTAGATCTTTTTCATCAATAGCTGCATATGATGCTATTATTATGATATCTCCATAGTGTCCAAGTCTCGCTGCTGCTCCATTTAAAATACATTCTCCAGAGTATCTGGTACCTGGTATAACGTAGGTAGAAAATCTTTGTCCGTTGTTGACGTTATACACTTCTATCTTTTCAAAAGTAATAAGATTAGCAGCTTCCATTATAGCTTCATCAAGTGTTAAACTACCTTCATAGTGTAAGTCTGCACCAGTTATTTTAATCCTATGAACTTTAGATTTTAATAATGTTCTATACAATATTAACCTCCTTTAAATTCCTCTTTCAACTATAAAGTTAGCCAATTTTTCTAACTCTTCCACATCATCATTATAATCAAATACTTTTAAATTATCTATAGCTTTCTTCACAAATTCTGAAGCTTTCTCTTTTGCCCTTTCTATTCCACCAAGATTTATAACTATATCTCTAACTTTTAAAAGTTCTTCAACTGATGGATTTTTATCTAATAATACAGACTTTATAAAATCTGTATCATTTTTATCTAACATATCTCTTATGGAAAGTAAAGGATATGTTAACTTACCTTCCCTTAAATCGTTCATTACTGTTTTCCCAGTTTTTTCTTGTTTTGAATAATCAAGAACATCATCTATAATCTGAAAAGCCATTCCAATGTTTAATCCAAAGTTATAAGCATTTTCCTTTAAATTATAATTTTCACTTCCTAAAGCTACACCTACATAACAACAACTTCCAAATAATGTAGCTGTTTTTCCTTCTAAAATTTTATAGTAATCTTCTACTGTCATGTTAAAATCACCAATTTTTTTAAGTTCAAGAAGTTGTCCTTCTGCCATCTTTTTTACACTTTGACTAACATTTCTTATCATATCAATATTACCATACACAGAGAATAAGTATAATGCATTTGCATACATATAATCACCGGTTAAAACAGTTGTATCATTACCAAAAACTTTATTTGCTGTAGGTTTTCCCCTTCTAAGTCCAGCACCATCAACTACATCATCATGTAAAAGTGATGCTGTATGTAAATACTCTAACGCAGCAGCAAGTATATAGTCTTTCTCATCATTAAAACCTTTTGTTATCTTTGCAAACTTCAATACAAGGTATGGTCTTATTCTTTTTCCACCACTTTCTATTATATAATTTCCTATTTGTAAAATTAGGTTAACATTACTGTCTATATTACCATACATCACTTTTTCCAAATAATCTTTATCAAAGGTTATCATTTTATTTCTCCTTTTAGTTTATAAAATTCTAATAAAATCAATATACTTAAAAATGTAAAAATATAAACCACAAAAATATCTACTTTATGCTGGTTAAATATAGTTTTACCGTTAGATAAATACACATCTCCTACAATAAAACTATACTGATATAAATTTATTTTTTCTTTAATAACACCAACTGGATTTATAATAGCACTTATACCTGTATTTGCAGCCCTTACTAAATAAACATTATTTTCAATAGCCCTTATTCTTGCCATCTCAAAATGTTGATAAGGTGCAGCTGTTTTTCCAAACCATCCATCATTTGTTACATTTACTATAACATTTCCACCTTCATTTATAAAATCAGATATAAATATAGGGAAAATACTTTCAAAACATATACAAGGAACTATTTTCATAGGCAGCTTATCTTCTTTTTTAAATTCTAAAATTTTCTTCGAATTTCCATTATTAAAATCTAAGCCTTGTAAATATTGAAATATATCCTTTAAAAAATCTATCTTTATTGGTGTATACTCTCCAAAAGGAACTAACTTTATTTTAGAGTAGTAATCAGTATAATTACCATCCTTATCTACTAAAAAAAGAGAGTTGTAAACATTTTCAACTTCTAAATTTTCATCTAATATAACATTATCAAAACCAGCAAGAAATGGTACTTTAATAGAGATAAACTTTTCAAAAAAATATTCTTTCAAAGAGTTATTTATGTATGGAAAAAATGGCAAAGCAGACTCTGGGAGAACTACTATATCTGGATTATATTTTTTTATCTCTTCAAAAAGTTTTAGATATTTATCTAAAATTTCTTTATTTGTTTCATAAGAAGGTTTTACCTTTAAAGATTCAGCTACATTTCCTTGTAGTATCGCTACTTTGTAAGGCTTACCTTTATCTTCATAATTTTTTATTCTAAAATCTCCATATGTAAAAAGTCCAATAAAAAGGAAAATATTAAAAAGATTTAGAAAGATAAACTTAGAATCTCTTTTTGTAATCATCAGATAGAAAGATACAGAAAAGTATAAAACTAAGAAAGACAAACCATAAACACTAAAAATAGAGACAATCTGTCCTATCTGATTTATATAAGAAAGCATATATCCATTTAAATTCCAAGGAAAACCAGTAAATGGAAAGTATTCCCTTACAATTTCAAAGAAAACTATTAAAAATGGAGCTAATAAAAAAGTTTTATAGTTATATCTCTTATACAAGGATTTTAAAACTAAGAAGTAAAAAGTAAAAACAATCAAAGAATAAAAAGTAGAAAAAATTAAAAAAATAATAGTGGATATATAGATATTAATATTTCCATAGTTAACTATTGCATAGATTATCCAATAAAATGAAAGTATAGAAAAAGTAAATCCAGCAATAAATGAATATAGAAAAACTTTTTTATAACTAAATTTTTCAATTAGATAAAATAAAATACTGTAACCAATTAAAAATCCAAATGGTATAAAGTAATTTGGTAATGATATAGCAAGTGTAAAACCAGCTAATATAGATAGAAATAAATAGAGCATCTTATGGTAAATCTATTTTATATATATTTGTAATCTCTTTAGCTGTTTGAAGTAGATAGTGTTTTAGAAGCTCATAATTTTTTTCATTTAAGCGCGATACTGGTGCAAGTATTGACAAAGCAGCAATTGGATAATCAGACTCATCTCTTACTACTGTTGCAAGTTCAGAAACATCCTCTTCTAATTTTCCAAAATCATATTCAAATATCTCTCCACTATCTTTTTTTGCTCTTAAAATAGCCCTTCCAGCAGGTGATTCTATATCTGGATATCTCTTTGCTAATCTTGAGTTTACAAGAACAGAAGACTTACTTTCAACACTATAAAAATAAACAACTTCATTTTGGTTTAAAAGTGATAAATATACTGTTTCATTTATTTGATTTCTTAAATGTTTCAAAAACTGTTTTGAATGGTTTAATATTGTAAGGTTCTTTATAAATGAGTTTTCTAATAGTAATGTCTTTACACCTAACCTATAATGACCAGTATCTTTCTCTTGCTCAATTAAGCCTTTTACTTCAAGTGTTGCAAGTAATCTAAAGACGTTATTTTTATTTAATCCAAGAATATTACTAAGTTCTGTGACACCAAGATTATCAGCATTTTTAAGTGCTTCCAATAAGTCAAGTGCCTTTTCTATACTTTTTTTATCTCCTTTCTTTTGCATTAAATGTGGTACCTCTTTTTTTATGTTAAAATGATTATATCATAAGTATAAATATTGGTGTAAAAGAATGGAAGAGTTATTAGATAAACTTATTGAACTTTTAGAAAAGGAAAAAAACCTCATAGTAAATGCAATAAATTCATCTGAAACTACAGAAGAGTTAAATAAATTATTAGAAGAAAAAAAAGAAGTACTTTTAAAAATGTCTCAGTTAGATGAAAAAAGTATTAATATAGATGAAAATATAAAAGAAAAGATAGAAAAAGTAAAACTACTTTCAAAAACAAATGAGATTTTAGCTTTATCAAATCTCAATTTTATTGAAGAAATCTTTGAAAGTGTATTTAGCAGTCATTCTACATATGGAAGTGAAGGAGAAGTTAAAAAAATTCAAGGTAATATCATAAATAAAAAAATATAAAAGAGAGGTAAGGAATGAAAGGAGCCTACTACGAAGAACTAAAAGGTTATCAATCAATAAAAATTGGTGATTTTCCTATACCAAATATAAATGAAAATGAAGTTTTAGTAAATATCAAGGCTTTTTCTTTAAACCATCTTGATGTTTGG
>JBBIPN010000049.1:0-8308 GCA_037442825.1 Sulfurihydrogenibium sp.
GCTGACATAACTTTTTTATAGTAATCAAAATCTGCTTTGTATCCAAAACCTTCAAAAAACTCTACTGCTCTCCTTGTTATATCATCTAAATCTAATATTTCTCTTATATATACTCCGTTCATCCATCTAAGTTTTGTTCTATCAAATATGGCTGGAGATTTATTTACATCTTCTATTATAAACTGTTTTATAATCTCTTCCTTAGTTAATATTTCTTTTTCCTCTTTTGGATGCCAACCAAGCAAAGATAGATAGTTAAAAACAGCTTCAGATATAAAGCCGTCGTCTTTTAATGCTCTTACAGATACAGCTCCGTGTCTTTTGGATAGTTTTGTTCTATCTTCTCCTAAGATTATTGGAAGATGTGCAAATTTTGGAATATTAAATCCAAGTGCTTCATAAATAACTATCTGTTTAGGTGTGTTTGACAAATGGTCTTCTCCTCTTATTACATGTGTAATACCCATTAACGCATCATCTATTACAACTACAAAGTTATAAACAGGCATTCCATCTTGTCTAACTATAACAAAATCTCCAAATTCTTTTGTATCAATCTCGACATGTCCTCTTATAATATCTTCAAAAATAACAGTTTTGTCTGGTACTTTAAATCTAACAACAGGTTTTATCCCTTCTGTTTCATACTTAGCTCTTTCTTCTGGTTTTAAGTTTCTACATTTTCCACTGTATCTGTAAGGTCTACCTTCTGCTATAGCTTTTTCTCTTTCTTTTTCTAACTCTTCTTCACCACAGTAGCAGTAATAAGCATCTCCAGATTTTAAAAGTTTATCTACATATTTTGCATATATCTCTAATCTTTCTGATTGCCTATAAGGCCCATGTTCTCCGCCTATATCTGGACCTTCATCCCACTGTATTCCCATCCATTTTAAATCTTCCATAAGCATTTCTTCATACTCTTTTTTAGACCTTTCTAAATCAGTATCTTCTATTCTTAGAACAAAGGTTGCGTTTTCATGTTTTGCAAATAGATAATTAAATAATGCTGTTCTTGCATTTCCAAGATGTAAATATCCAGTAGGACTTGGTGCAAATCTAACTCTTTTCATAACTCCTCCTAGAAGATTTTTAAAATTAGATAAGTTAATATAATTCCTAATATTAATCCAATTATTGATATAACTATTTTAGCACTTTTTTGGAACTCTTTTTTTTCTATAATTTCTATCTTTTCAATTTCAGAATCAAGAATTTCCAATAAGGTATTTTTATCTATACATGAAATAATTTTTTCATTTTTTAGATCGTAGGCAGCTAAAAAAACTTTCTTTTTTCCAATAGGATGAATATACAACATTAATATGTTTTTTACTATCTTATACGGTATCAAATCTAAATTTTTACCAAAATATGCATGTTTCAAACTTTAACACCAAACCTTTCTCTTTTTTCTTTTACAAACTTCTCAATATAATCCCAGCTATGGGCATTTAAAATATCTTCTTTTTTAGCCCATCCTTTTCTTGCATTTGCTACACCTATTTTCATATAAGCAAAATTTCCAAGACTGTGACTATCTGTAGAAATAACAAGTTTAACACTCTTTTCAATAGCTTTTTTTATTAAAATATCAGGAAGATCCATCCTTGCAGGCTGAGCGTTTATCTCTAAAGCTGTATTTGTTTCTTTTGCAACTTTAAATATCTCATCAAAAAGTTTATAACCATCTCTTGAATTTATAATTCTTCCTGTCGGATGTCCTATAACGTTTACATATGGGTTTTCCATAGCTTTTATTATTCTATCTGTATTGTCTCTATTAAAGTAAGTGTGAATTGATGCAACTACCCAATCAAGTTTAGATAAAACTTCATCAGATAAATCTAAAGTTCCATCAAGTAAGATATCAACCTCTATACCTTTTTTAATAAAGTTAAATCCAAGCTTTTTATTTATTTTGTCTATTTCTTCTATCTGTTTTAATAAATCGTCTTCCGATAGTCCATGGGCTACTCTTACAGCTTTTGAATGATCTGTTAGAGCAAAGTATTCATATTTGTAGTTTTTGAGTAGAAATTCTACAATTTCTTCTATTGTGTTATATCCATCTGTCCACGTTGAATGACAATGAAGGTCTCCTTTAATGTCATCATAATCTATTAACTTTGGTAAAGTTCCATTTAAAGCTGCTTCAATCTCTCCTCTATCTTCTCTTAGTTCTGGTGGTATCCATTGAAGTCCAACAACATTATATACACTTTCTTCTGTTTCACCTGCTATTTTTTTCTCTGTAATTACATCAAATACACCATACTCACTTATTTTTAAACCTTTTTGTTTTGCTATTTCTCTAAGATGTACATTATGTTCCTTTGATCCGGTAAAATACTGTAAACCACTTCCCCATTCTTCCAACTTTAAAACTCTTAAATCAACTTGTCTATCTTTTTCTTTTACTATAACACTTGCTTTAGTATCTCCCTTTGCTAAAATTTCCTTTACATCCTCAAGATTTGTAAAGAAGTTTAATATCTTTTCTCTATCTTTATCTTCACATGCAACTAAAATATCTATGTCTCCTATTGTTTCCTTTTTTCTTCTTAAACTTCCTGCAACTTCTATTTTTTTAATCTCTTTTAGGCTTTTTAATCTATTTAATATTGTTTCTGCAATCTGTAAAGCTTCCCATAAAAGAAGTCTGTTTTTTGAAGCTTCATAAAATTGAAAACCTTTTAGCATATTTTGAACTTTTTTTTCACCAAAACCTTTTAATTTTGCTACTGTACCATTTCTTAAGGCTTCTATTAGATCTTTTTTATTTGTTATTTTTAGTTCATCATGGATTTTTTTTAATGTTTTAGGACCAAAACCAGGAATTTCCATTAAATCTAAAAAATCTTCTGGAATAATTTTTTTAAGTTCTTCATACTTTCGGATTTTACCTGTTTTTATATACTCTAACATTTTATCTACTGTATGACTTCCTATACCTCTAATATCATTGATTTTACCTGTAGCAATATAATTTCTAACATCATCTGGTAAATCTTCTACTATCTGTGCTGCTTTATGGTAAGCTAAAGCTCTAAATTTATCATCTAAAAACTCGTAAATATATGCCATGTTTCTAAATATCTTAGCTAAATCTTTATTGATATTTTGATAGTTGTAAACTTTTGTTTCCATTTCATTCTCCAATCAATTCTATAAACCTTTTGTTATTAATTATATGTCATAATTTAAAAAGAGAAAATATACAGGAAAGTTAATATAAAGTTAAAAAATAATTACTCTCCTTCTATTAACGATTTTAACTTAGCTCCTATATCTGCTTCTTTCATTAAAGATTCACCTATTAAAAATGCATCAACTTTATAATTTTTAAGCTCTATAAGTTGCTGGTGATTTTCTAAACCACTTTCTGCAACTACAACTTCTGCACCTAAATCTTTAAGATATGGAGCTAATTGTTTTGAAAGGTTTATATCTACTTTAAATGTTTCTAAATCTCTGTTGTTTATTCCAATTATTTTTGCACCTACAGAAAGAGCTATTTCTCCTTCTTCTTTTGAGTGTACCTCAACCAATGGTTCTAAACCTATCTCTCTACCAAAATCAATAAGATTTTTCAATTTTTCTTTATTTACAGCTTTTACTATAAGTAAATAACTATCTGCACCATAAGCATATGCTTCCAATATCTGTCTTTCATCAATAATAAAATCTTTCCTTAAAAGTGGGATTTTTACTTCCTTAGATATCTCGTATAGAAACTTTATATCTCCTTGAAAATACTGTTTATCAGTTAATACAGATATAGCTTTTGCTTTATTTTTCTCATAAATTTTTGCTATATCAACTGGATCAAAAAAATGTCTGATTATACCTTTTGAAGGAGAAGCTTTTTTAACTTCTGCTATTATGTTTATACCTTTCGCAGAGATTACATTTTTAAAATCTAAAATTTTCTTTTTACGTTCCAAGGCTAAATTTTCTAAATATTTGATATAAATATCTGTATAACTTTCAAGTTCTTCTAATTTTGTTTTTAAAATCTTCTCTAATATGTTCATTCTTTTACCTCAAAACTATTAAAAAATATAAGATACTTAAAACTATTCTATAGATACCAAAAGATATAAAAGAATGAGCAGAAATAAACTTTAAAAGCCATTTTATGGATATTAAAGCAGAAACAAATGCTACTACAAAACCAGCTACTAAATTATTCCAATCAGAAACTGAAAAATTAGAATGATTTTTGTATATATCATAAAATGTAGCCATAAACATCGTTGGAACTGCAAGCATAAAAGAAAATTCAGCAGCTAATTTTCTATCTAATCCAAGTATTAAACCACCTATTATAGTGGCTCCAGACCTTGATGTACCTGGAATCATAGCAAACGATTGAAAAATACCTATTAAAATAGTTTTCCAATACGGTATATCTTCAAATCTATTTATATCGTATTTTTTATTTTTATGATACATCTCTATCAAAATAAGTATAACACCACCTAAAAAAAGCATAAAAACAACTATATAAGGATTGAAAAAGCTTTTTATTAATTTGTATAGTAAAAATCCTAATACACCTGTTGGTATAAAAGCAATTAAAATACGTTTTAAAAGCTCTTTATCAAAAAATCTATTAAAGTATAAAAAAACAACTGCCATTATAGAACCAAGTTGTATAGATACCTCAAAAGCTTTATGATTATCTGTCTGTTGTATACCTAAAATATTTGATATTAATATTAGATGACCTGTAGACGATATCGGTAAAAATTCTGTTAATCCTTCGATAACACCTAAAATAACTGCTTCAAGAGTTGTCATTTTTCTCCTTTTCTATATCTTTTATAAGATTTTCAAAATCTTGAATGTTTTCAAATTTATCAAAAACTGAAACAAACCTAAAAAAAGAAATTATATCTAATTCTTTAAGTTTATTTTTTACTAAATCTCCTATCTCTGCAGAAGTAACTCTTAATTTACCTTCATCTAAAAGATACTTTTCAATATCTTCTGCAATATGTTTTATCTGTTCATCAGATATAGGTCTATTTTTAGATGCTAACTTTATTCCTCTTATAATTTTTTCTTTACTAAAAGGTTCAATGGAGTTATCTTTTTTAATAACTTGTATAGTTTCTTCCTCTATTCTTTCATAGGTTGTGAATCTAAACCCACAGTCTAAACATTCTCTTCTTCTTTTTATAACAGCTCCTTCCTTTGATTGTCTTGTTTCTAAAACCTTATCTTCTAAACTACCACATTTCGGGCATTTCATTACAGCTCCTTAAAACATTCTTTTGCTTTTTCTAATGTTTCTTCTAAATCTTTTTTAGTATGTGCAGTACTTAAGAAAAATGCTTCAAACTGAGAAGCTGGTAAATATATACCTTTTTTAATCATGCATCTAAAGAATTTTGCAAACCTTTTTGTATCAGAAGTTTTTGCAGTAGAAAAATCAACAACTTCTTTATCTGTAAAAAATACAGTTATCATTGAACCGACTCGATTAACAACGATAGGAATACCTATTTCTTTAGATATTTGATTAAATCCTTCTTCCAATATTCTTCCTTTTTCATCAAGCTCTTGATATGGATTTAACTCTTTTAACAATCTAAGTTGAGTTAAACCTGCTGCCATTGCTAATGGATTACCTGATAATGTTCCAGCTTGATAAACTGGACCAACAGGAGCTACATGTTCCATTATTTCTCTTTTTCCACCGTATGCACCAACAGGCAATCCGCCACCAATAACTTTTCCAAAAGTTGTTAAATCTGGCTGAATGTCGTATAGCTCTTGAGCTCCACCAAAAGAAAGTCTAAAGCCTGTCATAACTTCATCCCATATTAATAAAGTTCCATAAGATTTTGTTATCTCTCTTAACTTTCTGTGATACTCAACAGATGGAGCTACTACCCCCATATTACCAGCAACAGGTTCTATTATCACACAAGCAATATCTTCACCATACTTTTTAAATGCTTCTTCAACAGCTGCAATATCGTTGTATGGAAGAACAATTGTTAAATTAGCAAGCTCTTCTGGTATCCCTGGAGTACCTGGTATCCCAAGGGTGGCAACACCAGAACCTGCAGACACAAGCAAACTATCACCATGTCCGTGATAACATCCATCAAACTTAACTATTTTTTTCCTTTTTGTATAACCCCTTGCAAGTCTAATTGCACTCATAGTTGCTTCTGTACCAGAGTTAACAAATCTAACCATCTCAACAGATTTAACAGCATCTATAACAGCTTTAGCCATCTCAATTTCTAATTCTGTAGGTGCTCCAAAACTTGTACCATAGTTTGATATCTGTTTTATAGCGTTTACAACTTGATCGTGTGCATGACCTAATATTAAAGGACCCCACGATAATACGTAATCAATATACTCATTATCATCTACATCCCAAATTCTACATCCTTTACCTTTTTTTATAAAAATTGGATCTGCTTCTACAGATTTAAAAGCTCTTACCGGAGAATTTACACCACCAACAAGGTATTTTTGAGCTTCCTTAAAAAGTTCCCTTGATTTTTCAAACATAAAAACCCTCCAGGAAATATTGAATATTATTATATATTAAACCTTTTTCTTTGGCTTTATTATTAGTTTAGATATTTTTACTGAATATTGTGCTAAAAGTATTCCAACAAATGCCATTATTAATACATAAACACCATAGAAAGATACAAAGTTTACTGGTGAAAGTTTGGATATAACTATTGAAAACTCACCTCTATTTACTATAGTTAAGCCAGCTACAATACTTGACCTTTTTGATAAACCGTATATTAGACCACCAATATATCCAGTTAGGAATTTACCTATTACAGATATTATGCTAACAATAATTATTGTTATAATCATATTATCAGTAAAAAGTTTTTCATCAAAAACAATATTTGCACCAAATAAGAAGAAAAAGATAGCAACAGCAAGATCTTTAATAGATATTAAACTTTTTTCTACATCTTCAGATTTACCTGTTTCAGATATAATCATACCAATTAAAAAAGCTCCTAAAGCTTCAGACAATCCAAGAAAATGTGTAAATCCTGCAAAAGCTATAACACTACCAAAAGCAAAAAGTATAAATATATCTTCTTCTAATATTTTTTCTATAAATAGTTTTAATTTTTCTTTAAATACCATTGAAATGAAAAAAACAAAAGATAAAACAGCTAAAATCTTAAATAAGATTATCCCCAATAAAACTCCTTCCAAGTTTCCACTATATAAGTTACCTGCTAATATCGCAAGTAGTATAGGAGCAATAATATCCTCAAAAACCATTAAACCTAAAATCATCTCTGTTTCTGGGTTTGCTATTCGTTTCTCCTCTATTATAATTTTAGATGTAATAGCAGAAGAGGAAGCATAAGCAACAGCACCAGTAAGTAAAGAGATTATAAAACTATAACCTAAAATATACATTAATAAAGTTATTACTATAAAATTGAAAAATATATCTAAAAGACCTACAGCCCAAATTTTCTTAGCAACACTTATAGCCCTGGTTATATTAAACTCTAAACCAAGGTAGAAAAAAAGTAATACTATTCCTATTTCACTTAAATTTTCTAATGTTTTATCTTGATGAACAAATTTTCCAAACAATATACCAATTAAAATGAAAAATACAACTGAAGGAATTTTCAAAAACTTACTAATATAACCAACTATAAATAAAGATAAAGTTAATAGACCAAGAGTTATTAAAAAGTTTGTCGAAAATGTTTCCATACTACTTTATCTCACAAGCTGGATAAAAGTGTTTATAGAAGTTTTCTATCTGATCTTTATTTCCAACAATAACTAAAATGTCTCCTTCTTTTATAATTTCATCTGGAGATGGATTTAATATATTTAATTCTCCTCTTATAATCGCAACTACTGATACGTCTGTTTTTTTTCTAATATTTAATTCCTTTATAGATTTATTTAATAACATAGATGTTTTTTCAACCGTTATCCATTCTATAATCAAATTTTTCAAAAACATTTCTTTCTCTTCTTTTGCTTCAGGTTTAAAGAATGTTCCCATGAGAACTGAACCAAGTTGATTTGCCTCTTCATCATTTAAAACAAAAGAACATGTAGGTTCATCGTAATCATCCCTATCAAAAAAATAGATTTCTCTTTTCCCCGATAGGTAAATAACAACAGATACTTTATCTTTTGTTGAGGTAATGATAGAAAACTTTTTTCCTATTCCAGGTAGATCTGTTTCCTTAAATTGCATTTCACTCCTCTCTGAATAAATTTTTATGATATATTTATTTTAATTTAAACTTTGTCGAAAAGTAAATGT
>JBBIPN010000050.1:0-8127 GCA_037442825.1 Sulfurihydrogenibium sp.
ATGATAAATGTAATAATGATTGAAGATGATAAAGATTTAGCGGAATTGTTAACTCAGTATTTAGGAAAGTTTAATATATCTGTTAAAAATTTTGAAAACCCAAGAAAAGCATTAGAAGAAATCAAAAAGAATAAAAAGTATGACTTAATGATACTTGACCTATCTTTACCTGAAATGGATGGTATTGAAGTTTGTAAAAAGTTAGCGAATGAAGAAAACATACCAATAATAATTTCCTCTGCAAGAAGTGATGATACAGATAAAATCCTTGCCCTTGAAATAGGTGCTGATGATTACCTTGCAAAACCATACAATCCAAGAGAGTTAGTAGCAAGAATTCAAGCTGTATTAAGAAGAAAAGAGAAAGTTGATAAAAAGGTTATAGTTTGCAGAGAGTTTGAGCTTGATGAAGAAGGTTATACAATAAAGAAAAATGGGGAAGTTTTAAATCTTACCTCTGCAGAGTTTGAAATTTTATCTATGCTTATAAAAAATAAAGGAAGAGTTTTAACAAGGGACTATATACTTGATAACACAATATATTTAAATTATGATAGTATTGATAGAACAGTAGATGTAATTATTGGTAGAATAAGGAAAAAAATAGGTGATGACCCTAAGAATCCAAAGTATATCATATCAGTTAGAGGTTTAGGTTATAAGTTTGAATGTTGAAAAAAACTCAATCATTGTAAAAATCAGTTTTGCATTTTTACTTATCTTACTTCTTTCTGCTTTTTTCTTTTATTATATTTACAACAATGCAAAAGAAAAAGAGATGAAAGATTTTATACGAAAAGGTATATTAGCAGTATCTTCAGAACAGATTGGTTTATCTCAAAAATTAGATCCTACCTATATTATCATAGAAGACCCAAAACTTATATACCAAGTTTACAGTAATGGAAAAATAATTTTAGAAAAAGATTTTATAACATTGAAGATAGCTTTGATAGAATACGAAAATGAAAAATATCTTTTAATTAATAGATTTGGCATAAATTATATTGTTAAGAAAAAAGATGAATTTGAATTACATAAACTTGTAATAATAGGTTGGGTTTTATTTAATGTTATTATCCTTGTTTTATATATTGGGATAATAAAATCTTTTTATCCATTGAAAGTTTTAAGAGAGAATATAAAAGCTTTAAAAGCTGGAAATTTAGATGTTTCTATAAATGTAGATAGTGATGATGAAATTGGTTTTATTGCAAAAGAATTTAATGAGGCAATAAAATCATTAAAGAAAAATGAAGAAATTAGAAAATGGTTTTTAAGAAATATTGCCCATGAACTTAAAACACCTATTACAAAAGGTAAAATTGCTATAGAACTTTTAGAAGATGAAAAAGGTAAAAAACATTTTGAAAAAATATTTAATCGACTTGAATTTTTAGTAAATCAGTTATTAATGATGGAAAAAATTGCAACAAAAAATATTCATTTAAATTTTGAATGTATCTATATCGAAAATTTAATAAATCAAGGTTTATCACTTTTAATCTCCGATGAAAAGAATAATGTATATATAACCATTTTAGATAATATTAAAATTTATGCAGATGTAAATACTTTTCCAATAGCTATAAAAAACCTTTTAGATAATGGCTTAAAATTTAGTGAAGATAATAAAGTACATGTTGTTGTAAATGATAAAAAAATTATTTTTAAAAATAAAGGAGATAAACCATCAATAAATATTGAATACATTTTTGAGCCATTTGTTAAAGAAACTTCTTTAAAAAACCAAGAAGGATTAGGACTCGGTCTTTATATAACAAAGTTTATTTTTGACCTGCACAAAGTGAAGATAAGTTATGAATATTTAGACGGAGAAAATATATTTACACTTGACCTGTCTCAAGCAGTTTGTTGATAATTTCAGAAGCCCTTTTTATAGCCCCGGATTTTCCAAGCTTTTCTTTTACTGTAGAAAGATTTAGCTTTTGATTATTGTACAAATCTTTATCTGTTAAAAACTCTATTGTTTTATTTGCTATCTGCAATGGATTACATTGATTTTGTAGAAGTTCTGGAACAATCTCTCTACCAGCTATAATATTAGGTAACCCTATATAATCAATCTTAACAAGTTTTTTTCCTATAAAATATGTAAGATTACTTACTTTATAGACTATTAAAAATGGGTTTCCAATTATTGCTGCTTCTAATGTAGCTGTTCCTGAAGCTATTATAGAAAATATACTATTCTTCATAACTTCATAAGATGGGTTTTCAAACTTTGGAATTCTTTCTTTGTTAGAAAGATTAGATGTTATTACAGTTATTGGTAGTTTTTCATAAGGTTTTACTTTTTCCAAAACTATATCAACTATATTTACAGTTGAAGGTATTACAAAATGTACATTCTCAAATGTTTTATTTAAAAGTTTAGCAGATTCAAGGATTATAGGAAGTATAACATTAACTTCACTTTCTCTACTTCCTGCCAATAGTCCTACTATCTTTTTATTTTTTGGTATATTTAGCTTTTCTTTAAAAGATTCTTCCGTTTCATAATTTTTAACTAAATCAAGTAGTGGATGACCTACAAAATAAAATTTAAATTTTTCTGAAATATAAGATTTATAAATATCCTCTTCAAAAGGTAGGATAGAGATTAAAACATCTGTATTTTCAACAATATCTTTTATTCTTCCACTGCCCCATGCCCAAACCTGTGGCGATATGAAATAAACGGTTTTTATACCAATTTTTTTTGCTTCTTTTAAAAGTTTTATATTAAATCCAGGGAAATCTACTACTATTAGTAAATCTATTCCTGACGTTAATGTTTCTATAGATTTTTTAAAAACTTCTTTTATTCTTTTATACTTTGATAAAGCTTCCGTTAACCCTACTACTGATATATCTTCTATATTGGCAATCGGGGAAACCCCGGCTGCTCTCATCTTAGGTCCTGCTATTCCTACAACATTTATATCTTTTAGCTCTTTTATAAGTTCTGAAGCGTAGTTATCTCCAGATATTTCTCCAACACTTATAAAAACTCTTTTCATTTTACTCTGGAGATATCCTCATTAAACATTCATCAGGATTTACATTATCTCCAATTTTCACAAAGATTTCATTTACAGTTCCATCTATTGGAGCATGTATCTCATTTTCCATCTTCATAGCTTCTATTGTAAGTAATACATCTCCTCTCTTAACTACATCCCCTAAATTAACTTTTATAGAGATAACTTTTCCTGGCATCGGTGAGCTAACATCCCCAATTCCAACAGCTTTTGGTCTTGTGTAAGCTATAGATCCACCTTCAGGTAAAGGTAGCGTTTCATATCCAGTACCTACTTCAATCTGAGTAATAGGCTGTACAAGGACTTCTTCTAACTTTCCGTCTATTCTTATAAAGTAAGGTTTTTTATTTTCAACTGGATTTCCTACCCCAGCTATTCTTACATTGTACTGTTCACCATGGACAACAATGTTAAACTCTATAGGAGCTAAATTCTTAGATTCTTCTACTGTAATTTCTTCAATTTGTGGTGGTAATGCTTCACCCTTTTCAAATTTTTCTCTCCATTGGAAAAATTCAACAGCTACCTGTGGAAATAAGCAGTAAGATAAAACATCTTCTTCGTTTCTTGTTCCATTTTCATAAGCTTTTTCTGTACATTTATCTAACTCTGGTTCAAGTAAATCTGCAGGTCTTACAGTAATAGGTGTTTCATCTCCAATAATTTTTTTCATTACATCTGCCTTAATAGGGGCAGGTGGTCTTCCATATAAACCTTTAACGTAATCTTTTGTTTCTTTTGTGACAACTTTGTATCTTTCTCCTTGTAATACATTAAGTAATGCTTGAGTTCCAACTATTTGACTTGTAGGTGTAACAAGTGGTGGATAACCTAAATCTTCTCTTACTTTTGCAACTTCTTTTTTAACTTCATCAAGTTTATTTAATGCTTCATTTTCTTTTAATTGATTTATAAAGTTTGACATCATTCCACCAGGTATTTGGTGTATCAATACCTGAGTATCAGGCCATTTATCAGCTGTATCATACTTTCCATACTTTTTCCTAACTTCTTTTAAATATTCCGCTACTTCCAATACCAAATCAACATCAACTTTCACATCATAACCAAACTCTTTTAAAACATACACCATTGTTTCATTTGCAGGGTGTGCTGTAAGCCATGACCATGTAGACACATCAGTATCTATAATATCAACTCCAGCTTCCACAGCTTTAAGTAATGTCATCTCTGCCATTCCTGATGTTGTTTGGGCATGTATATGAACAGGCAATTTAATCTCTTCTTTTAATACTTTAACAAGGTCGTAAGCTACTTTTGGTGATAAAATACCTGCTTGATCTTTAATACTTATAATATCAACACCTAAATCCTTAAGTTGTTTTGACACATTTAAATAGTATTCTATCGTATGAACAGGACTTATAGTGTAAGATAAAACACCTTTAACTATCTTTCCACATTCTTTTGCTACAGAGATAGCCACTTCCATATTTCTAACATCATTTAAAGCATCAAAAATTCTAAACACATCTATACCATTTTCAGCTGCTTTTTTAACAAATGCTTCCACAACATCATCAGGGTAATGTCTGTATCCTACTATATTTTGACCTCTTAAAAGCATTTCAAGTTTTGTATTTTTTGCTGCTTGTTTAAATTTTTTTAATCTATCCCATGGGTCTTCTTTTAAGTATCTTAAACAAACATCAAATGTTGCACCACCCCATACCTCTAAGGACCAAAAACCAGCATAATCAAGTTTTTCTAATGCTGGAAGTAAATCATCTGTTCTAACCCTTGTAGCAAGTAAGCTCTGTTGTCCATCTCTTAATGTAACATCTGTAAATTCTATAACCCTTTTTGACATAATATTCACCCCTAAAGGTTTATTGTACCAATTTGTATGAAAAATTATAACATATTAAGCTATATGAAAATTGTTTGATAACTCTTCCTTAATTTTTGCTTCAAAAGATTCTTTAAACTTTTGAGAGTAAAATACTATATATACCGTAGAACCATATTTATCTTTTTCGATCTTAACCCATATTCTTCTATGTACTGTATAAAACGCCAGCATTGTACCCATTACAACGATTATAGTACCTATCCATATTAAATTTGTCCCGGGGAAATAGCTAACTTGTAAACCTGAAAAGTACATTGGTTCAATATTCTCAATTACAAATATATAAGGGAAATTATAAGGTTTAACAAATTTTTCATATGCAAATATAGAAACATTTGGATCAGCACTTATAGGCATATCAAACTCTTTGTCTTGATATTTAACTTTTGTTACTATCAGTGGATCAAAAACATCTTGTTGTGCAAGCATCGGATTTTTATAGTTTAAAGTAGTATTAACAACTTGAACTATAGCATCTTCAAAATTGTATATTTTACTATTGTATGTAAAATTTATCCTTTTTGCTTTTTGGAAAAATTCAGTAACTCTTCTATTTAAATCTCTTAACTGTTTTTCTATTTCTCTTTTTTTACTTTCGTCTTCCTCTGTGATCAATTTTCTATTTAAATCCGTTGATTCTTCAATTAGATTTATAAGCTCATGATACTTTACTACTACAACAGAAGCATTTTTAATTTCTCCGGTTTTCCCATAGGATGTTTGAAATATTCTATAACTTTCAAATTCTGCAGGTTCATTTACTTTAATAACAGTTTTAAGTTTTAGAGTATTGTTTTTATAAATCTCTACTTCACTGTTATAAGATTTAATTGCTCCTACAAATTCCTTACTATTATAAAAATCTAACCAAAACTTATTTACCTTTATCTCGAAAGGAAGTTTATGAATCTCATCACCTGGTATAAGAGAGCCTTCTCTATATTTTTTAATGTAATGAACTTTATCACCTTCTTGTATCTCTATCTGTCCCCTTACACCATAGTAAGAACCTAAAAATGCCCCAACAAGAAACACTATAATACCAGTATGAGTAACAAGCATTCCAAGTCTTGAAACTCTTCCTTTTTCTGAAAAAAGATAGTAAGAGTCCTCTTTTATAACTTCAACTTTTTTAAAGCCAAGATTATATATAAACTCAACTACTTTATTTAAAGCTTTCTCTATATCTAGATTTAGATGGATTTTTATAGTTGAAGGTTTTTTTAATACACCTTCAGGCATTTTCTTTTCTACTTTACCATATGCTGTTTTGTATATAGTAGGAAATCTTTCAATAGTTGCAAATATTACAGCTAAAGCCACTAAAACTATTAAAAGTTGATAGTACCAAGCATGGAAAACATTGTTTAGATACGTTATCCAAATAATTTTTGCTGCAGTTTCTCCATACTCTTTATAATAGGTAATAAAACTTTCTCCTTGCTTTATATAAGTTGAGCCAAGAACAGAGAGTAAAGCTAAGAGAATAAGATAAATAACTCCAAGTTTTACATTACCTAAAAAAGAAATTATTTTTTTAATCACTTGGAACCTCCAAATTTATATTTATCATCTCTTTATACTTATCAACGACAGCTCTCCTTATATTTTCAGCAAACTCTTTTGATATAATATCTACAATATCAACATACTTCCCAGATACTCTTTTTTTAGGAAAACTTAGAAAAAGACCACCGTGCTTGTTTTCAATAACTTTTATATCCCTTATCACTATAACATCTTCAACAATTACTTCAGCTATAGCCCTTACTCTTCCACCTATTCTACCAGTATTGAAGGGATATATATTAACGTAAGTTATTTTCATAGCTAAAGTGATAAAATATTATTAAGCTGATAATCTTCAATATTTGGAACTCTAATTTTATTAAATGCTATTTCAAGTGGTTTTATCTTAAAGCTTCCATCTTCAAAAGTAACCATAAAATTTTTATTTCCTTTAATATAATTTTCAACAGCGTAGTAACCAAATTTAGATGCCATCATTCTATCATATGCTGTAGGTGAACCTCCTCTTTGAATATAACCTAAAACTTGATATCTAATTTCTCCAATATTTTTATTTTTTAATCTACTATTTAAAATCTCTGTAAGTTCTTTTGCAGATGCTACACCTTCGGCTAAAACAATTATTGCAAAATTCTTTTTCATTTCTTTTACTTTTAAGATTGTTTCTTCTATAACATGTAAAGGAAATGGATATTCAGGTATAAGTGTAAGTTCTGCTCCTACTACTAAACCAACTTCCAACGCAATAAAGCCACTATCTCTTCCCATAACCTCTATAATAAATACTCTCTCATGGGACATTGTTGTATCTTTGA
This sequence comes from Sulfurihydrogenibium sp., assembly GCA_037442825.1. Classification (GTDB taxonomy): domain Bacteria; phylum Aquificota; class Aquificia; order Aquificales; family Hydrogenothermaceae; genus Sulfurihydrogenibium. Next base: position 7,263 of record JBBIPN010000050.1, read on the forward strand.
TTTTATCAATAGCATCCATTGCATTGTTTATTGCAGTATCAAAACCTATAGCATACTCTGTTCCATATATATCGTTATCTATCGTTTTTGGAATTCCTACTACATTAAAACCAAAATCTTTTTGCAAAAGGTATGCACCTTGAAAACTTCCATTACCACCTATAACAAATAAAGCATCTATACCATGATTTTTTAAGTTCTCATAAGCAATTTTCCTATATTCGTATTCTTTAAACCTTTCTTCCCTTGCTGTAAGTAAAATAGTCCCACCTTTTTGAAGTATACCTGCTACTGTTTTATAGTCTAAGTAAATGTATTCATTTTCAATTAGACCTTTAAAACCTCTTTTAAATCCAATAACTTTTATACCATAGAAGTTAGCTGTTCTGGAAACTGCCCTAATACAAGCATTTAATCCAGGGCAGTCACCACCACTTGTTAATAACCCTATCTTTTTCATTTATTAAACATATAACAAAAATCTGATGCTTGAGCCATTTCTGGGATAATATCACCAGTTTGCTTATTTACATAAACTTTTCTAACAGTAGAATAATTTTCATATCCTTTTAAGTTTACTTCCCCTATAAAGTATTTATCATTCTCACAAACATTAATTACATAATCTTTTCCAAGATTAACATAACTTGCAATTTTCTTTTCTGCTTGCTGTTTTGTAATAGCAAAAGAAAAGTTAAAAGATATAGCAACTGCTATTAAAAAAGCTATTTTTTTCATTACTAAACCTCCAAAAAATTTAAGATAAATTTTATCATTATCTATTGAATTTTTAAATGTTAAATTTTATATTTATCCTTATGAAAAATGAAAATTATATAGCAACGATAGAAGATTTAAAAAACCT
>JBBIPN010000051.1:0-8121 GCA_037442825.1 Sulfurihydrogenibium sp.
AGTTGATGAAGCTAAATATTTAGCTGATTTAGGAGTAAAAGAATTAAATATAGTATCTCAGGATACAAGTTATTATGGATATGATATATACGGTAAACCTATGTTATTTGAACTACTTAAACAGTTAGAGAAAATTGATGAGATAAAATGGATAAGATTATTTTACTTATACCCTTCAACGGTAGACGAAGACTTCTTTAAATTTTTATCAGAAAGTGAAAAAGTCTTACATTATATAGAGATGCCAATACAGCATTCTGAAGATAAGATTTTAAAGGATATGATGAGGGGATATAGAAAGAAAAAACTTTATCAAATATTAGAATGGAAAGAAAAGTATGTTCCAGATATGGCCATAAGAACTTCTGTTATTGTAGGATTTCCAACAGAAACAGAAAATGATTTTAAAAATATGAAATTATTTTTACAAGAAGGAAAATTTGATTGGTTAGGTGTTTTTACTTATTCCCACGAAGAAGGAACACCATCTTACCAAAAATATGACGATAAAATAAATAAAAGAGAGAAAATTAGAAGATTAAATGAAATAGTTTCTATACAGGAAGATATAACTGAAGAAAAGAATAGAGAGTTTATAGAAAAAGAATTAGATATAATAATTGATGGTTTTTCTGAAGAATGGGAAACATTGCCTATAGGAAGAAGTTATAGAAGTGGATTAGAGATAGATGGTATTGTTTATATTGAGACAACAGAACCAGTAAATGTAGGAGATTTTGTTAAAGTTAGGTTGAAAGATACTGTTGATAAATATGATATGGTAGGAGAGATTGTTTGAGAAAGCTAAAAGATATAAAACCTATTGATTTTAAAGATGGATATATATATGTAATCAACCAGTTAAAACTTCCTCATCAGTTAGTATGGGAAAAGTTAGGAACATTATCTGATTATGAAAAAGCTATCAAAGATATGATTGTTAGAGGAGCACCACTTATTGGGATTGTTGGAGCTTATGGGTTTTATACAGGTGTTAAAGAAGGTATAGATTATAAAGAAGTTTACAACAGATTAAGAAGTACAAGACCAACAGCTGTCAACCTTTTTTGGGCTTTAGATAGAATGATGTTAATCTATGAAAAGTATGGAGATAATTTAGATGTATTACTAAAAGAGGCACAGAGGATTGAACTTGAAGATTATCATGCAAATAAATCTATAGGTGGTTATGGGGAAGTCCTAATACCAAAAAGAGCTAATATCCTTACCCATTGTAATACTGGAGCGTTGGCAACATCTGGTTGGGGAACTGCTTTAGGTGTTATAAGGTCTGCTTATGAAAATGGAAAAGATATAAAAGTTTATATAGATGAAACAAGACCTTACCTACAAGGTTCAAGACTTACAGCTTGGGAGCTTTTAGAAGAAGGTATACCACACTACATAATAACAGACTCTTCTGCTGGTTTTTTAATGAAAAAGAAGATGATAGATGTAGTTATAGTTGGAGCAGATAGAATAACATTAAATGGAGATGTTGCTAATAAGATAGGCACTTTCTCATTGTCAGTATTAGCAAAGAATCATAATGTACCTTTCTATGTAGCTGCACCAACTTCTACTTTTGATTTAACATTAGAATCTGGGAACGATATACCTATAGAGGAGAGGGATGAAAAAGAAGTTAAAAACTGCTTTAACTGTGAGATAGCACCTACTGGATCAAAAGCTATTAACTATTCTTTTGATATAACACCATTTGAAAATATAACAGCGATAATAACAGAAAAAGGTATAATAGATAGACCAAATAAAGAGAAAATTTTAAAATTTTTTGGGAGAAATTAGATGAATGTAGTAGCAATAGGTGGAGGAACAGGTTTAAGTACACTTTTGAGAGGATTAAAAGTATTAGTACCAGATGTTATAACAAATTTGTCTGCAATTGTTACAGTTTCAGATAATGGAGGAAGTACTGGAATTTTAAGAAAAGAGATGAACATACCAGCGCCAGGGGATGTTAGAAACTGTATAACAGCTTTAGCTGAAGATGAATATATACTTACAAAGGTAATGCAGTATAGATTTGAAGAAGGTGAAGGATTAAAAGGCCATAGTTTTGGAAATTTATTTTTAACTGTACTGACAAAAATTACAGGAAATTTTTTAGATGCAGTAGAGATAACTTCTAAGATTTTAAAGATAAAAGGGAAGATTATACCTTCTACAGGTTCTATGATAAATTTAGTTGCAGAATTTACAGATGGTAATATAGTTAAAGGTGAAGTTGAGATAACAGAATATGGTAAAAAACTTACATCAAAAATAAAGAAAATATGGCTTGAACCATATGATCTCAAAGCACCACAGGAAGCTATAGATACTATAAATGAAGCAGATTTAATAATACTTGGTCCTGGAAGTTTGTATACAAGTGTAGTTCCGAATTTACTTATAGATGATATAAAACAAGCTTTAATAAATTCTCGTGCTTATAAAATCTACATATGTAATGTTATGACACAGTATGGAGAAACAGATGATTATACTGCTTCTGACCATGTGAAATCTTTAAATAGAATTGTTTTTGGCGATAGTGAGAAAAACTTTTTAGATGCTGTTATTGTAAATACTACAATACCACCAGATGAAATTCTTAAAAGATATTTAAAAGAAAACTCAGAGCCTGTTGTTGCAGATGCAGGAACTTTATCAAAAATGGGACTTTACGTTTATGCTAAAGATTTGTTAGATGAAGGTAACTATGCAAGACATAGCCCTAAAAAACTTAATGATGTAATTTTGGATATGATTGGAAAATTAAAAAATAGTTATGCAAATAAATAGATATCTAACCTGTTTTGATACAAAGAATATAAAAGAAGAAGTAGTAGATACTGTTATAGTTGGCTCTGGATTGGCTGGAATATCAACGGCTTACTATCTTTTACAACTTGGGATAAAGCCTTTATTAATAACGAAGAAAAAAACAGGCACTTCAAACTCATTTTTAGCACAAGGTGGTATAGCTGCTGCTATAGGTAAAGATGATAGTACAGACCTACACTTTGAAGATACAATAAAAGCTGGTAAGGGGTTATGTATAGAGAGAAATGTTAGAATACTTGTAGAAGAAGGATTAGAAAGAGTTATAGATCTTATTCAGTTAGGTGTTAATTTTGACAGAGATGAAAAAGGTTTTATAAAACTTACAAGGGAAGGTGCACATTGTAGAAATAGAGTTTTACATGCTAAAGATAAAACAGGTTTTGAAATAGGAAAAACAGCTTTATCTTATATCAAAAATAACGTAAATCTATTAGAAAAATATTATTTAGAAGAGATTATCACAGATGAAAATAAATATGTAGGTATTATACTTTCTGATGGAGAAAATCAATTAATTATTAGATCTAAATCATTGGTTCTTGCAACAGGTGGTTATAGTCCTATTTATTTTAGAAATACATCAGCTTATAATGTTGGTGGAGATACTATATCTGTAGCTTATCGTTGTGGCTGTGAGCTTATGGATTTAGAATTTATTCAGTTTCATCCTACAGCTATAAATCTACCAGGCAAACCTGGTTGGCTTATATCTGAAGCAGTTAGAGGAGAAGGGGCTATTTTAATTGATGAAAATGGCGAACGTTTTGTAGATGAACTTAAACCAAGGGATGAAGTTGCAAGAGCTATTTTAGAAAAATACAAAGAAGTACATACTGTCTATTTAGATATATCACCATTGATAGAAAAAGGTATAAACTTTAAGGAGAGATTCCCAAATATATATAGTATGCTAAAAGAGTTTGGTCTAGAAAATGAAACAAAAATACCAGTTAGCCCTTCTGCACATTATACCATAGGAGGAATAAAAGCAGATATTAATGGAAGAACAAATATTGATGGTATTTTTGCAGTAGGAGAAACAGCATCAACAGGTGTTCATGGTGCAAATAGATTGGCAAGTAATTCACTTTTAGAATGTATTGTATCAGGATATAAAACAGCTTACAGTGTATATATATATAATCTCTATGCTAAAATAAATAAAGTAAATATAAGTAACGATAATGATGAAAAAGAAAAACTTGATAAAGAAGGAAGATTGGAAATTTTAAATAAAATCAAGAAAATAATGTGGAAAAATGTAGGTTTAGTTAGAAGTAAAGAAAGTTTAGAAAAAGCTATAAAAATGTTAGATGACCTTTATTTAACAATAAATAACTACTGTAATGTTAGATATTTAAAAGACCTTATAATCCTTGGAAAAGCTATATCTTACAGTGCTTTAAGTAGAGAAGAAAGCAGAGGTGTACATTATAGAGTAGATTTTCCAAAAGAGTCTGAAAATTTTAAAGTTCATTCAGTTTTAGAAAAAGATTTTAAAATAAATTTTAGGAGGTTTTAGCCATTCAAGAGTTAAAAATAAACAATCAAATTAGAGCAAGGGAGATTAGGTTAATTGATGATGAGGGAAGAAATTTAGGAATAGTTCCTTTGGAAGAAGGTTTAAGGTTAGCTAAAGAGAGAAATTTAGATTTAGTAGAAGTTTCACCAAATGCAAATCCTCCTGTTTGTAAAGTAATGGATTATGGGAAGTATAGGTTTGAACAGAAGAAAAAAGAGAAAGAAGCAAAGAAAAAACAGCATGTTCAAGAAGTTAAAGAGATGAAATTTAAACTGAATATTGAAAAACATGACTATGAAACAAAGATAAAACATATTAGAGATTTTATAGAAAATGGTGATAAAGTAAGAGTTTGGATATGGTTTAGGGGAAGAGAAAATGTCCATCCTGAACTTGGAGATAAGTTAGCTCAGAAGATAATAGAAGATTTATCTGATATTGCTGTTGTAGAAAAACAGCCAGCTAAAGAAGGTAAAAATATGATGTTTACGTTAACTCCTAAAAAATAGTATAATATTTAAGTTTGCCGAAGTGGCGGAATTGGCAGACGCAGGGGACTCAAAATCTCCCGCCTGAAAGGGCGTGCGGGTTCGACTCCCGCCTTCGGCATCTAAAAATCTAAACCTTTCTTTGCTTTTATCCCTTTTTGATATGGGTGTTTTACTTCTACCATATCTGTGATAAGGTCTGCTAAATTTAGTAAATATTTGGGACAATTTCTTCCGGTTATGATTACATCTTTATCTTTTAGATTTTTTATTAGATTCAAAACGTCATCTTTTTTAACAAGTTTAAAGAAAATAACTATACAAAGTTCATCAAGTATAATTAAATCGTATTTATTTTTATTTTCTAAAATAAATTTAAAACCTTCAATAACTAATTTTTTATCTACATCTTCTAAAGGCTTTACCCCATAACTTTTTAATTCTGGATTTTTATCTAACGTTTTTTTGGGAAGATAAAAACCTATCCTTCCAAAACTTCCTACTGTAATATTTTCTAAATTTTCAAGAACTTTATTTTCAGAAGAAAGTGTTTTATCTTTCATAAACTGTATAAATAAAACTTTTTGATTGTTCCCTAAAGCTCTAATTGCGGTACCGATAGCTGCTGATGTTTTTCCTTTCCCATTGCCTGTAAAAATGTATATCATAACATACACACACTCCATCTACAGTTAGGACATATTTTACAACCTTCTTTATTTATAAGTTTAGAACCACACTGTGGACATATATCATTAATAAGAATTCCTATATACTCTTCTTTAACTGATGGGTCAAGGTATAAGGATGGTCCTTTAGTTTTTTCATCTTTCAGTGAACTTAGTGTCATTTTACTTTCTTTCTTTATTTCTTCTGTAGGTGTAGTATAAACGGCTTCTATAGATTTTTCTCTATATACTGTTAAACCTTTCAAACCTAGCTTATGAGCTAAAAGATAGGACTCTTTCATCTCTTCTAAGGAAATGTTTTCTGGAAAATTTATTGTTTTTGAGATAGAAGAGTCTACCCATTTTTGGAAGGATGCAACAGCTTTAATATGTTCTTGACCTGAGATATCCGTAGAAGTAACAAATATATCTTTATACTTTTTACTAATGTATGGTATATTTTTAATACTTCCTCCATTTTTAATAACATCTTTAATTAAATTATCGTCAAATAATCCTTCCATTTGCATTGCTTTTTCAAAAACTGAGTCTATATAGTAAAATGTTCCTACGGTTACACGTTTCTCGTATACTAAACTAAACACAGGTTCAATACCTGCACTACATCCTGCTATCATGCTGATTGAACCAGTTGGAGCTATAACAGTCGTATAAGAATTTCTTAATCCATATTGTTTTATTTTTTCACTTAACTTTTCCCAATCAAAAGACCATTCTTCTCTTTTATAAAATCCTGAGAATGGTAGTTTACCATCTTTATAACTACTTTTGTCGAATAGTGGAAATGGACCTCTTTCTTTTGCTAAATTTATAGATTCTACTTTAGAATGATAGTTTATAAACTCCATAACTTTTTCCATAAATTTATATCCTTTTTTACTGTTATAAGGTATTTCCAATTCAAAAAGTGTATCTGCAAGACCCATTACACCTAAACCAATCTTCCTTGTTTTCAAAGAAGTTTCTTCTATCTTTTTTAATGGATATTTGTTTATATCTAAAATATTATCTAAAAATCGTGTTGCTGTTTTGACTGTTTTTTCTAACTCTTGCCAGTTAAAATTTTTGCCTTTTTCATTCTCTTCAACAAAAGCCCATAGATTTATAGAACCTAAATCACAAGATTCATTTGGATATAGTAAAACTTCACCACATGGATTAGTTGATTGGATTTTACCAAAGTATTCTTTTAAAGGATTGTGTCTGTTTATATTATCATCAAATAATAAGCCAGGTTCAGCAGATTTCCATCCTTGATAAATGATTAAATCAAAAAACTGTCTTGGATTTATGTATTTCACAGTTTGTTTGTTTCTTGGATTAATAAGAGGGTATGGTTTGTTGTTTTTATAGTAATCCCAAAAATCTTCTTTAATAAAAACAGAGATGTTGAAATTTTTTAACTCTTTATTTCCTTCTTTTGCTATTATAAATTTTTCTATATCTGGATGGTCAGAATTTAAAATTCCCATGTTTGCTCCTCTTCTTACCCCTCCTTGTCTTATAACATCTGTCATTTTATCAAAGAGTGTCATGAAAGCTATAGGTCCTGAGCTAACTCCATGGGTGGATTTTACAAAATCACCCTCAGGTCTTAAAGATGAAAAGTTATAACCACAACCACCACCGGATTTAAAAATAATAGCAGCGTTTTTTAATGTATCCATTATAGATATCAAAGAATCTTCAATACCTAAAACAAAACAAGCTAAACCAGCTCCTAAAGGATTTCCAAAGTTAATTAAAGCAGGTGTATTTGGAAGAAATTTTCTTTCAACCATAAGTTTATAATATTGATAAACTTCATCTTCATATTGATCAAATTCGCCGTTAGATAGCATATTTAGTATTTTAGAAAATTTTACAGTCATTTTCTTTTCTTTATTCATTCTATTGTAAAGTCTCTCTAATCCTTCAAGATGGTAAATGTTTAACATATATTTACCAATCTTTGCTTTGTTTATATAGTTTTCTAATTTAATTTTTTCTTTTGGTTGAACTTTACTTTTTCTTTTATATACTCTTTTGTCGTAAAGTAAAGAAGGAAGTGTAACATGTATTGCGACTCTTTCAAAAAGTTCCTTTGGACTTTCTATAACTTTACCATTTTCATCTTTATTTAGATATCTTGCTGCTAAAACTTTCAATGCATTTATATCGAAACTTTTATCTACTTCATCTAAATATTCTTTATTTAATATTTTCATCTTTTCTTTTCTAATTTCTGCTCTTTTTTGTCTGTAGAGAATATAAGCTTTTGCTACTTTTGTTAAATTTTCTTCTATTAAAACTTCTTCTACTATATCTTGAATTTTTTCTACAGTTGGTATCTCATCTTCTGATAGTCTTGATTGAAGTTTATTTAAAACAATTTCTGTCAGTCTTTTTGTTTTTTCCTTATCTTTTTCTCCAACAGATATCATTGCTTTCCATATAGCATTTTCTATCTTTGTAATATCAAAATCTACAATAGAACCATCCCTTTTGATTATCTTATAAATCATTTTTATCCCCCTTCATGCTAAATATAAGATTTTTATTTTAAATTATCAACTATGATTTAAGTCATTTT
>JBBIPN010000052.1:0-8083 GCA_037442825.1 Sulfurihydrogenibium sp.
ACCTATTGTAGCTGCAATGGATGATATTAGTATATCTCTATTTTTAATATGTCCTATCTCGTGGGCTAATACGCCTCTTAATTCATCTTTATTTAAGATTTGTAGTATACCTGATGTTACCGCTACTACTGCATTATCTGGACTTCTACCTGTTGCAAAAGCATTTGGAACATGAATAGGAGCAAGATAAACCTTTGGTTTTGGTATTCCAGCCTTTCTCGCAAGGTCTTCTACCATTTGATGAAGCCATGGAGCTTCTTCGTAAGAAATTTCTTTTGCACCATACATAGCTAAAGCAATCTTGTCAGAGAAGAAATACGAAAAAAAGTTCATTGCCAATGCTACAAAGAAAGCTATAATCATACCTTGTTTTCCAGCTACTAAATGACCAATAGCTAAGAAAAGACCAGTTAGTATACCTAATAGTAATACCGTCTTAAGTTGGTTTACCATCTAAACCTCCTAAAATTAATTTTTTTATTATTATAGTGAAAAGTAGATTTTTTTCAATGATTTTTAAACCCCTGCTCTTTGGCAGGGGATGTTTGACATTTTATTTAATTAGTGAACTTCAGGATTTATTGCATCACCAGAATCATTTCCACCTTGTCCATATAACTTTTGAGCAAATTTATTTACAACATTTTGCAATTTGTCCATTGCATTTTGTATAGTTGTTCTATCGTTTGATTCAAGGGCTTTTTTAGCTTCAGCAATTGCATTTTCAGTTTCTGTTAATTCTTCTGGGCTAAATTTAGCTTTATTTTCATTTACAGATTTTTCAAAACTGTATACAAGAGCATCTAACTGGTTTCTTAACTCTATAGTGTCTTTAAACTTCTTATCTTCTTCTTCATGTTTCTTCGCTTCTTCTATAATTTTTTCAATATCTTCCTTAGACAATCCACTGGATGGAGTTACAGTTATAGATTGGGCTCTACCTGTTGCTTTATCTGTTGCTGTAACGTGTAGTATACCATCAGCATCTATATCAAAACATACCTCAATTTGTGGTATTCCCCTTGGAGCTGGCGGAATATCTGTTAACTTAAAGCTTCCAAGTAGTTTGTTTTCTTTAGCTATACTTCTTTCACCTTGGTATACTGCTATCTCAACCATTGTTTGATTATCTACAGCTGTAGTAAATAGTTCACATTTCTTTGTAGGTATAGGTGTATTTCTTGGTATTAAAACAGTCATTACACCACCAAGTGTTTCAATTCCTAATGACAATGGTGTAACATCTATAAGTAATACGTCTTTAACTTCACCTTTTAATACACCACCTTGTATTGCAGCACCAACAGCTACAACTTCATCAGGGTTAACAGATTTATTTGGTTCTTTACCAAAGAAATCTCTTATTTTTTGTTGTACTAAAGGTATTCTTGTAGAACCACCTACTAATACAACTTCATCTATATCAGATGGTCTCAGTTTAGCAGCTTCCAATGTTCTTTTAACAATATCCATTGTTCTATCGACTAAGTCTTTTATCATCTCCTCTAATCTTGCTCTTGTTAATTTTTTCTGTAAGTGTAATGGTTGATTTGTATTTGTATCTATTGTAATAAATGGTAAGTTAATTTCTGTTTCCATTTTAAATGAAAGTTCTTTTTTAGCTTGTTCTGCAGATTCTTTTAATCTTTGGAAAGCTGTTTTATCATTTCTTAAGTCAATTCCATGTTCTTTTTTGAATTCATCAACTAACCAATTAATTATTCTTGCATCTATATCAGAACCACCAAGGTGTGTATCACCATCAGATGCTTTAACTTCAATAACACCATCTCCTCCTTCTAAGATAGATACATCAAAGGTACCTCCACCAAAGTCATAAACAAGGATTTTAATATCTGACTTTTTATCTAAACCGTAAGCTAAAGCTGCAGCTGTTGGTTCGTTTATAATTCTTTTTACTTCAAGACCAGCTATTTTCCCAGCATCTTTTGTTGCTTGTCTCTGTCTTTCATTAAAGTATGCAGGTACTGTAATAACTGCTTCTGTAACTTTTTCTCCTAAGTAGCTTTCTGCTGCTTCTTTTAGTTTTTTCAAAATTTGAGCACCAACTTCTTCTGGTCTTATAATTCTTCCAGCATTTGGTATATCAAATGAAGCATCTCCTTTATCATCAGAAACTACTTTATATGGTACATTCTTAATTTCATTTAAAACTTCATCATACTTTCTTCCAATAAATCTTTTTGATTCATATATTGTGTTTTCTGGATCTAATACTGACCTCCTTTTAGCAGGTTCACCAACTAAAATTTCACCTTCTTTTGTCCACGATACAATAGAAGGTGTTGTTCTAAATCCTTCTTGGTTTGCTATAACAATAGGTTCTCCTCCAATTACAACAGATACTACTGAGTTTGTAGTTCCAAGGTCAATTCCTATTACTTTACTCATAAATTATACCTCCATCATTTAGTTTTCTTTAATTTATATAATAATACTTTAGTGTAATTTTGTCAAGTTGCTTTATATTATTAAAGTCAATTTTAATTTTCTACTATTTTTTGATATAATTTTTAAAAAAAAGGATTAAAATTGAATGAATATTGCATATATAAGCTTTAGAGATTATGGTAATTCTTTTAGAGCTGGTATACTTATCGTTGATGAAAAAACAAAGCCATTAGAGTTTAGAATAACATCTAAACTATCTGTAGCTGAACTTCAAAAAATAATTTACGGTGAAACACTTAAAGAGATTGTTCTTATTGAAAGAATGGCTTTAGAACTAATAAATAGTGCAGATATAAATATAGATTTTCTTTTAGTAAATGATAAAAAATTACTCTCTATAAGAAAAAATGTAAATTTTCCTGTTTTTTATATAGAAAAGTTTGATGAATTTAAGCCTCGTAGTAAATACAGTGTAAATATTCAAAGTTTAAGTGGAAAGTTTGAATCATTAAGTTTAATATTTAATCCGGAAGATGAACAAAAGATAACTCAAGTAAATAAGATATTAAATGAGATTTATAAAAACATAAATATTATAGAACCTTTTAATAGGATCGTTAAAGCTATAGATTATTTAGAATCTCAAGGATTAGATGATTAGAAAAATTGATTTTGAAATTAAAAAAGTATTTATAAAAAATATTAATGTAAATATAAATCCAATTAAAATAAGTGAAAATCTTTTTCAGGAAATACCGTCTATAAAAGATTTTGGAAAGATCTACGATTTAAAAAATGGTTCATTTGTATATAAAAATGTTTTAGATTCTAAAAAACAGTATAAAGGAAATACTAAATATAGAAACCTATCACTTTTTGATTATGTAAAACCACTTTTAATGCCAGAGATAGATTTAGATATCTACTCAGATTTATATTTTCCATCTCCATTGTTTAACTATCAGTTGCAAGGTATTAAGTTTTTGCTTTCCAATAAATCTGCTTTACTGGCTGATCAGATGGGAACCGGAAAAACTGTTATGGCTACAACTGCAATGAGAATACTTTTTATAAAAGGACTTATTAAAAAAGCAGTTCTTATTGTCCCCTCAAACTTAATAAATATTTGGGAAAATCATATTACTAAATGGGCCCCTGAATTACATTTTATAACGATAAACGATAATAAAGAAATAAGGAATATTTTATGGCAGCTTCACGGCCATGTTTACATAGTAAGTTATGATACAATTAAAAACGATTTTAAAGAGAAAGCTTTTTTAATGAAAGAGTTTTCTAAAAATTTGGATTTAATAATACTTGATGAAGCTCACAATATAAAAAATAGAGAGACATTAAAGGCAAGAGTAGTAAAAAGTATAGCAAAAAAAACAGAGTTTAAATGGGCTTTATCTGGTACACCGTTACAAAATAATTTGGGAGAAATATTCTCACTTCTTGAATTTTTAAAACCAGATGTTAAAAAAGAAGAAAATTTGTCTTATGAACATTTAAAAGAGATATTAAAATCTATAATGTTGAGAAGACTTAAGAAGGATGTTTTATCAGATTTACCAGAAAAACTACCACCAGAAATAGAAAAGTTTGAACTATCTCCAATTCAAAAACAGTACTATGAAAGTTATTTAAATCATGAGAAAAACAGATTAAAATCGTTATACCATAGGATTAAACACGAGAAAAATTTTACTTTTATGATGAAACAAAATATTATCTACTCTATTCAAAAATTAAGGCAGATCTGTAACTTTTCACCAGAATCAATAAATAGTCCAAAAGCTGATAGATTAAAAGAAATTGTTAATGAACTTGTAAGTCAGAAAGAAAAAGTAGTTGTATTTACAAACTTTGTAAATGAAGGAATTGATAAAATTTATAAAAATCTTATTACAGTAGTAAAACCTAATAATATCGTTAGTTATCATGGTTCTTTAAATCAAAATGAGAAAAACAATGCAGTAAAAAGATTTGTAGAAGATGAAAACTGTTATATATTCCTTGGAACAATAAACGCAGCTGGAGAAGGTTTAACACTAACATCAAGTAGTTATGTTGTATTTTTTGATTTACATTGGAATCCAGCTAAAATGTGGCAAGCAGAAGATAGAGTCCACAGAATTGGTCAGAAAAATAAAGTTAACATATATACATTTATAACAAGGAATACAGTTGAAGAAAAGATTTTATCAAAGTTAGAAGAAAAAAAAGCAATGATTAATGAAATTATAGACAGCCAAAAATCAGATATAGAGTCTATTTCCTTAGATGACCTATTTGATTTTATAGGATTTACATCTAATTTAATATAAATTATGGTAAAATTTAGATAATTTTATAAAAGAGGAAAATATCGTTGGTTTACGAAGCTTTTTCAAGGAAATACAGACCGAAGTCTTTTAAAGAGGTTATAGGACAAGAACATGTATTAAAAACATTAAAGAATGCTATTAAACTAAACAGGATTAGTCATGCTTATATATTTGCAGGGCCAAGAGGTGTTGGGAAAACAACAATAGCAAGAATATTAACTAAAATACTAAACTGTAAAAATCCACAAGATTTTGAACCTTGTAATAAATGTGAAAACTGTATAGAAGTAGACAAATCTTCTTTTCCAGACATGTATGAGGTAGATGCAGCTTCCAATAGAGGTATCGATGATATAAGAGCAATAAGAGATAACGTAGGATACCAGCCAATAAAAGGTAAGTATAAGGTTTATATAATAGATGAAGCCCATATGCTTACAAAAGAAGCTTTTAATGCTTTACTTAAAACATTAGAAGAGCCACCACCAAGAAATATATTTATATTAGCAACGACAGAACTTTTTAAAATTCCAGATACTATAAAATCAAGATGTCAAGTTTTTATATTTAAACCACCTTCAAAAAATCAGATAAAAGATTACATAGTCAGAATTTTAAGTGCTGAAAATATTCCTTATGAAGAGAAAGCAGTAAATTTATTAGCTAATGAACTTGAAGGTGGAATGAGAGATACAGCAAGTTTACTTGACCAAGCTGTAACATTTGGAGAAGGAAAATTAACTGCCAAAGATGTAGAAGAACTACTTGGAGTAGTACCACATAACTATGTTGAAAAATTTTTAGTTAATCTAAAAGAAGAAAAAATAGAAGAAAATGTTAGAATGATAGATAAGTTAGAAGATGAAGGTTATGATATCAACATTTTCTGGAAACAACTTTTAGATGAAATCCACAACATAACTATAAATATTTATCTTGATAAAGAAGAGAAAATATTTAAAAAAGAAGATATAAAACAGCTTATATACCTAAAGACTATCTTTACAAAAGCTTACAGTGAAGCAAAAACATTTTTTGAACCAAGACAGATCTATCATTTAGCAGTTTTAAAACTAAATTATTTAAGTAGTATAAAAAGTATAGAAGAGTTGTTATCTAAAGGGATAACTATAAAAACACAAGAAAAGCCTAATAAACAAGGAGTAGAAGCTAAAGAAGAATTAAAACAAGACCTTATTAAAGAAGAAAAAACAGATATTGAAAAGATTAAGCTTAAAATAATTAAAAATGAAAAAATTTTAGCATTTCCATTAAAAAATGCAGTTATAGAAGAGAAAGATAATGGTATACATATTAAAGTTAAAGAAAAAGAGGTAGAATTTTTAAAAGGATACATTGATATATTGAAAAAGTACTTTGACAAAGAGATATTTATAGATTATGAAAAAGAAGAAAAAAAAAGTCAAAAAATAGTTAAGAAAAAAGATGAATCTGTTGAAAAAGTATTAGAACTTTTCCCAGGTTCAAAAATATTAAATATTTATGAAAAGGAGGAATAATTATGTTTAATTTTGGAAATATTGGAGAACTAATGAAGCAGATACAAAATATCAAAGAAAACATAGAAAAAACAAAAGAAGAGTTAAAAAATGAAAGAGTTGTCGTTGAAGTTGGTGGTGGAATGGTTAAAATTGTTTCTGATGGTTTAGGGAATGTAATAGATTTAGAAGTCGATAAATCGTTATTAAATGAGAAAGAGTATGATGTTTTAAAAGATTTATTGATTTCTGCTATAAACGAAGTTTCAGACAAAACAAAAGAATCAGCAGCAGAAAGACTTTCTCAAGCTTCTGGACTACCTTTTAATTTATCAAAGTTTGGTGGTTTATTTTGAAGGTTGTCCCTAACTCTCTTGAAAAAGTTATATCAGAAATTTCAAAGTTACCAGGCTATGGTGAAAAATCAGCTCAGAGGTTAGCTGTAAATCTTTTAAAAATGCCAAGGGGTGAAGCTGTTGAATTAGTTAAAAACCTTGCAGAAATGTTAGATAAAGTTCATACTTGTGTGGAGTGTGGAATTTTTTCAGAAGAAGAACTTTGCCCTATATGTAAAGATGAAAAAAGAGATAGATATGTTATATGTGTAGTTGAAGAGTCTTTTGATGCTTTTGTAATAGAAAATACTAAAGTATACAATGGTTTATACCATGTTCTTGGTGGAAGGTTATCTCCATTGGAAGGTATAGGACCTGAAAAACTAAATACAAAATCGTTGATAGAAAGAATAAAAAAATACAACTGTAGAGAAATTATATTTGCTACAAATCCAACACCAGAAGGTGAAGCGACGGTAAACTATATACATAATCTTTTAAAAAATTATCCAATAATAAAAACGCGACTTGCTTATGGTTTACCTTTTGGTGCAGTTTTAGAAAGTGCAGATGATTTTACTATTGCAAAAGCTTTAGAGAACAAAATAAAGATTGGTTAATCAAACTTTGGAAGTTTTATTGTAAACTCACTACCTTGATTTAATTTGCTATCTACCTTTACACTTCCTTTATGGGCTTCAATTATATGTTTAACAATAGAAAGTCCAAGACCTGTTCCACCAATATTTCTACTTCTTGATTTGTCTACACGATAAAACCTTTCGAAAATAAGTGGTATAGATTCTTTTGGAATACCTATACCACTGTCTTTTACAGATATATAATCATATTTACTGTCAGATTTGATTGATACTTCTACATAACCATTTTGCACATTGTATTTAACGCCATTTTCAATAAGATTTTTAAGAGCTATACTTAACTTTTGTTCATCAGCATATATTTCAAAATTTTTAGGAACGTTGTTTATAAGCTTTATATTTTTTTCTTTTGTTAAATAATTTAAATCTTCAAATATAGATTCAAGTTGATAATAAAGATTATATCTTTCTTTTTTAACTTGATCTTCTTGAGATTCTAACCTTGCAAGGATTAAAAGGTCATTTATCAACATATCCATCTGATTTATTCGTTTTTTTGCCATATCTATAAATTTATTAATATTTCCATTTTTAACTCCATCCTCAATTGTTTCCATAACAGATTTTAAAACAGATATAGGTGTCTTTAACTCATGGGATACATTTGATACAAAGTCTTTTTTTGCTTGTTTATAAAGCTCAAAAGGGGTAATATCTTGTAGATGTATTATTTTTTTATCTTTAATATGGTATATGTTAACAACATACTTTCTGTCTTCAATATTAACTTCTATTTTTGTATCTTTATCATAATCATGAGAGATTATTGAATATAGATAGTTATCGTTTATAACTTGCTTAAAATTTTTTCCTATAAAATCCTTACTGTTTAAAAACTTTGTTGC
>JBBIPN010000053.1:0-7810 GCA_037442825.1 Sulfurihydrogenibium sp.
ATGAAGGTAAAAGTTCAAGTAGACAAAGATCTTTGCACAGCATGTGCTCTCTGTTATGATGAAGTTCCAGAAGTTTATGAAGATTCTGGTGATGGAATAGCACAAGTTAAAGCTGAAGTTGGTGGTGATGGTGCTATTATAGAAGGCGATTTAGCTCAAAGAGTTTTAGAAGTAACTGAAGAGTGCCCATCAGGTGCATTAGTAACTGAAGTAGTAGAAGAATAATTTTTTTCCATAAAAAGGGGGTTAAGAGCCCCTTTTATAGTTTGTCAGAAGGTATTTTAACTCTAACAACTCCTCTAAAATCTCCCTCTTTATAACCGATTGCTTTATCATTAGGATATAATGTTTTTATTTTATTAACCAAATTTCTATCCATAAGTTGTGGATCTCCGTGGCATGTTAAGCATACACCTTCAACCTTTAATGGTTTGTAGTATATATAAACGATTTTTCCATTTTCATTTATACCTTGTATATAATATTTAGGTAAGTTTCCTTTAGAAGCAGCTTCTTGAAAGTATTTTAAAGCTTCAGTTTCATATTTATCAGGAGCATTTACAGGATTTCTATATTTAAAAGAAGTTCTTTTAACAGAATATCCAGTTTCTTTTTCTATCTGATTTGTTAAAAATAAAGCTTTCTTAGAACATACTTCTACAGCTTGATTTGGTCCCCCTTGTTGCATTGAAGATATTAACTCACCTTTTAATGTTTTAAGAAGTTTTATTGATACTGATTCTCCAACTTCTTTTATTTTCTTTTCTTCTTCTGGCTTTACTGTAACTGTAGATACTTGATTACAACCTAAAACAAATCCAGCAGTAATTAATACTAAAGATAGCTTTTTCATTTACAACCTCCTTGTATAAATTTTAATTATAAAATAGTCCTTCTTCTTTTGCTTTTTCAATTATAGAAAACATTTCTTCATCTGATATTTGATGAAAATCTTTATAATGAGATCCAACAGCAAAAAATAATTTATCTACTTTCTCCAAACAAAAAACATCATCAAAATGTATTAAAACTCTACTTATACTATCAGATGGGCAAACTGGTACTGCAAGATAAATATTTTTTGCGCCTTTATTTTTTGCATATATTCCAGCTACAATAGCCGTATATCCAGTAGCTATTCCATCATCGACGATTATAACGTCTTTACTGTCAATTTTGGGTTCTTTTGATTTTAAATATTTAACCATCCTTTCTTGTATGTCTCTTAATGCTTTTTCCTCTATCAGATTTAGTTCTGTTTCGGAAACTCCCATATATTTCATATAGTTTTCATCAATAATTTTACTTTTATCTGGTGCAATAGCTCCAAATGCTGCTTCTGGGTCTTTTAAAGGAGCCAACTTTTTTGTAATTATAAGAGAAAAAGGTATTTTTAATATCTTTGATATCTCATAAGCAACAGGTACACCACCTCGTGGAATAGCGAGTATAATAGTATTTTCTCTGTTTAAAACCCTATCTAATAAATCTAAACCTAACTTTCTACCAGCTTCTTCTCTATTTTCAAACATCTTTTAAACCTTCTACTGTATCTATCTTTTCTTGTGTCTCTTTCCATTTTTTAACTACATGTAAATCATTTCCTTGAATTTTTCCTTTTGCTTTATCTATCTTCACTAAAAGTGGTATTTTTGTCATATTACCTATTATTATTGCTTCACCTGGGTTTAATGATGGTAAATAATTCATAATTTCAGCTGATAATGATTCACTGGCGCTTTGTACATGTTTTTGGTCTTCTGGTTCAACAAGCTTTAAAATAATCATATTATTCATCTGTGAAAGTATCTCTTTATCTATTCCTTTTGGTCTTTGTGTTACTATACATAATCCTAGTCCAAACTTTCGACCTTCCCTTGCTATCCTCATCATCCAGTATTTTGAGTCAGTATCTACATTATTACCTGCTAAAATATGCGCTTCTTCAACAATAACTAAAAGTGGATAAGGCAGTTTACTATTAGATCCTCTTATAGTTTTTTTTCTTTCTTCAAGAGCATGTTTTAAAAAATTTGAAGCTATAGCATCTGCAACATCTTCATCAACTTCAGATAAGTTAACAACGTTTATTTTAGTAGGTTCTACATTTTCAATTAAATTTTTTGATCCTATTTTCATGATATGTCCTAAATCAGATAATGACTCTTCAATTTTATTTATCACTTCGTAGAGAGAATCTTCTTTAATCTTTCCTTTAAATGGTCCTCCATTCTCTCCCCAATCTTCTAATATTTCTATTAATCTATTAAAGAAATCTTTTGTATCTTCTATAAATATTTTCCAATTTTCTCCTTTCTCTTCTTTTAAATTTTTAATTAATGTTTCTAATGCTTTCTTAAAGTATCTTAGTTGAGTAGTTGCATTATGCTTTATACCTATAAGTTTTGCAAAATCTTTATCATTTAATGTTGTTGGATCTACAATAGGGTCTATTTTTTTAACTGCTTCTTTTCCATTTCTTTTAAATGATGCATTTGAATACTCTCCATGAAAATCAAAAACTAAAACAGTACCATTTAGTTTTACAATATTATCAAGTAAAACAGATACAGTATTAGATTTTCCTGCACCTGTAATTGCAAGTATTGCTAAATGCCTCAATACTATCTGATTAACATCTACATAAACTGGAATCTCTTCTTCTTCAGCTAAAAGTCTACCTATTCTTATATAGTTTTCTTCTTTTCCGCCAAACAGTTTTTTTAATATTTCTTTATCTGCTTTGTAAACATCTGAAGCAGGTAAAGGTGCTGTTCTTTGAAATTCAAGTTTTACATCGTTATCTGTTTCTATTATCTTACCTAAAAGCTGTATCTCTCCTTTAATTTTAAAGTTATTATTTGTTTCTTTTACTATTCTTTCTATTCCATCCATTGAATAAATATCTTCTGGTATATATCTATTTTCTATTTCTACGTTATTTATCATTCCCAGAATCCTTTGATTTTTAGATTCTATAAACACAAACTGACCTAACTTTATATCGTTCATTGATATAAATTTTACACTGTCTGGTTTTGTTATTCCTACGACTATACCTATTTTTTCCATACTTTTCTACTCCTAATTTTATATATTCAATATAAAATTATAATCAAAAAAAATCAAAATAGGTAAGATGATGAAAGAAAGTAAAAAATTTTTGTTGATTATAAATCTTCTAACTTTTATGTTTACTGTTTTTTTAGAAATTTATGAAACATTGTTACCGTTTATACTTGTTAATGTTCTTGGTACTTCAATGATGATTGTTGGCTTAGTAGAAGGTATAGGTGAGCTGTTATCTAACTTTTTAAAAATTTTAGGTGGTTATTTCTCTGATGTTAAAGATAATAAAAAAGTTTTATCTTTTGGTATTTTATTTTTTTCAGTTGCAAATCTCTTAATAGCATTAGCAAAAAAATGGGATATTCTTCTTTTTTCAGTGATTTTTAAGAGTTTTGGTGAAGGTTTTTTTGCACCTTCAAGGGATACTTCTATATCTACTAAGTTTAAAAAAAATTTAGGAAAATTTTTTGCGATAAATAAGATTTTTGAAAACTTTGGGGAGCTTGTAGGTGTTTTTTTAGCTTTTTTAATTTCATTATATCTTTTCAATATTACCGATTTTAAACTGGTATTTTTAATCTCTTCTGTAATTTTACTTTTTGCGTTTTTTATTTTAACTTTTTCTAATATTATCGTAAAACAAAAGAAGGAAATACTAAAAAAACGTATAACATGGAAAATTTTATATCCTGAATTACTTATATATTTTTCCTTGTTATCTTTTGTCAATCTTGGATATTCTTTTTATATTTTAAAGGTTTATGAGTACACAAAAGAAACACCTAAAACAATTTTAATATATCTTATTTTTATTCTGTTCCTTGTAATATTTACATATATAGCAGGATTACTTTATGATAAACAGCCTTTAAAGATGTTTTTTTATACGATGAGTATTTTATATTTTATAACTAATTTACTTTTTATTTTTAATCCTATCTTAGGTATAATTCTATTAGCTATATCTGAAGCATTTTTAGAGATTGGTATTTGGGGAACTTTAGGTAGTAAGATTAAATTTAGAAAAGGGTTTGTTTTTGGTTTATATCACTTTTTTATAGGTATTTTTACTTTTGTTTCCTCAATAATAGCTGGTTTTATGTGGGATAATTTTTCTAGTAATTATCCATTTTTATTAGGTGCATTTGTATCTCTTTTATCAATACTTTTAATTAGAGTTTTTAAGTTTCAATAAGTCTGTTATATACATATAAGCAACAGGTAAGGAACCTAAAAGACCAAAAATACCTGCAACGAAAAATGTATCGTGAAAAGAAAAATTTAAACTATGTAGATACTGAACTTGATAAATAAGAGCTTTTACTTTTATCTCTAATATACTTTCTGGGACAAAATTTGAAAAATTCTCTTTCAAGTTTTCTATAAAGTTTGAAATATAGTTGTAGTTTTGGATTGTATTTATACCTTCAAAATGTTCCCATTGGTATCTGTATAAATCATTTGTTGCTATAGCTGTACCAAAAGAACCACCTACAAACCTTCCATAATGCATAAGTCCAGTACCTAAGGATGTTTTAGGCCCGAGTTTTCTCAGGGCTAACGTTGTAATAGGTGCAAAAAACATACCCATAGAGATACCAAGTGGTACTGTCATAAGTGCAGCTCTTACTGTTGGTGTGTAATAATCAAGGTTTGGTATTATAAATATTGATGTTATTAGATAAAGTGTGGCAGCTATATAAAGAACATACTTTTCGTTCCATTTATCTGATAGTATACCAGCAATAGGAGAAAATAGAGCTATAAAAAACGCAAAAGCTAATATATGAAGTCCTGCATCAAAGGTTGAAAGTCCTTTTAAGTTTTCATAATATAAAGGTAGTAAGTAAAAAACTTGATACATAGAAAATCCAAGTAGAAGAAAGAACACACTAAATCCAACAAAATATTCTTTTATTAAGAAGATCTTAAAATCAATAAGTGGTTCTTTTGACAAGATTTCAGATAGTATATAAAATAAAAAAGAAAAAACAGATATTAAACCTAAATAAAATATCGTATCAGACATAAACCAGCCAAGTTGCTGACCTTTAGATAAGAGTATTAAAAGTGATATAGTAAATACAGACATAAAAAAGTATGATATAAAATTTAACTTTGCTTTTTCTCTTATCATACTTGTTTCTGGAAGATAAAAGATAGATAATAATATCGTTATTATTCCTACTGGAATATTTATAAAAAATACCCATCTCCAATTTAAGTATTCTGTTATATAACCACCAAGTGTAGGACCTAAAGCTGGAGCAAAACTAACACCTAAACCAAAAATCCCCATAGCTAAACCTTTTTTTTCTTCTGGATATACAGAAAAGAGTATAGTTTGTGCAGTTGCCATAATTAAGGCTTCTCCTACACCTTGTAAAACTCTTGCTGTTATCATTATATCAAGTGTTTGAGATATACCGCATATATAGGAGGAAAATGTAAAAAGAATTATTCCTGCTATAAAAACTTTTCTTAAACCTATAACTTTATCAAGCCATTCTGATAGAATAAGCATAACAGCAGAAGCTATCATATAGGCAGTTATAACCCACTGAACGCCGTATAAATCTGTTTGTAATGGGCCTACCATCTTAGGAACAACTATATCTACTATAGTAGTGTCAAGAATTGCCATAAATGTACCAGTCATAACTATAAATGTTATTAATGCCCTTTCAACGTTAGATATTCTTTCGTATATTGGAGATTGATTTTCCATCATTACCTCGTTTTTTTTATCTCAACTTTACCACCAAGACCTACTCTAAGTAATGATGTATTCCCTTTTGTAATCTTTATTTTTACTGGTATCCTTTGAGCAAGTTTTGTAAACTCTCCAGCTGATATATCCCTTGGAACTAAAGCAAATTTTGCTGCAGATGCAATATCTATATTTTCTACAACACCTTCAAATACCTTATCTGGATAAGCATCTAATCTTATGTAAGCTTTGCTTCCTTCTTTAACACCTTCCAACTTTGTTTCTTCAAGTAAAACTTTTATATAAAAACTATCAGATTTTACAAGAGCATAAACAGGTTGTCCTACTTTTACAATATCTCCTAAAGAGACATACTTTTTAGCTACTATCCCATTGAAAGGTGATTTTAGGTATGTATAATTTAAAATATTTTCTAGGTCTTCTCTATTTTTCTTTAAAACGTTTATCTGTTCTTCTAAAGAAGCGTATTTTTCTAAAAGCTCATCAACTATCCTTCTTTGAACTCTTACATACTTAACATTTTCTTTAGATTTTTCATAGGATATTTTAAGCTGTGCTATATCTTTTGATATACTTTCTTTTTCTTTTATAAGAACATCTAATTGTGTTTCTATCTCTTCGTATTTTGATTTTGCTACTAATCCTTTATTGTAAAGATTTCTGTATCTTTCTTCATCTTTAGCTACCTTTTTTATATGAACTTCTATTTCTGATTTTTTTGCTTCTAAACTTTCTATTTTTTTAGAAATTTCTTGTGTTGTTAGTATATTTATATTTTCATTTATCTCTGTTTCTTGTTTTATTCTTTCTATTTTTTTCTCTAACTCTAATTTTTGTGCTTCTAAGCTTTTTATTTGATAATCTAAACTTTCTATCTGAATCTTATAATCTGTATCATCTAACTTAGCTAAAATCTCTTCTGCTTTTACAGAATCTCCTTCTTTTTTGTAAAGTTGAATAATCTTTCCGGAAACCCTATTAAACCCTATATTAGATAGATATTCTGTCTCAACAAAAACAGCATCAGTTATTACATAGTTGATTCTATGGACAATCCATTTTATAGTAAAAATAGAAAAAACTACTAAAATAATAATAACAACCAATAAACCTATCTTTTTTTTATCCAACTTTTACTCCTTTTTATTTATCTGTCCAGTAATTAATAAAATATCTATATAAGATTTGTAAAGGTTGTAATAATTTATCTCTCTACTTTCTAACGCTCTTGTGTAAGCACTTTCAGCATTTAATAAATCTGTATTTGTAGCAAGTTGATTTTCATACTGTTCTTTTACTAACTGAAAGTACTCTTTTGCATAGCTTAAACTATCCTCTGAGACTTTATAGCTTTCTTTCGTTGTTTTATAGTTTTCTAATGCATTTTTTAGTTGAAGTTTTATATTTTCTTTTAAATCGTTAAACTGGAATTTTAATTTTTGAACATCTGATTTTGCTTGAAGTATCTTATAGTATGGTATCATACCTTGAAACTCTATAGATGTTCCAACTGTTAAAGCAAAATTACCTTTAGGGTTAAGGTATGGACTTTGGTTTGTATACATATACTCACCTTGTATAAAAACTTTCGGTAGAAAACTTGATTTTTCTATATCTACTTTTTTCTCTCCAATATTTATATTTTCTTCCATATACTTTAGTATCTCTCTATTTTCATAAGCTATTTTTAAAAGACTTTCAAAATTTTCTGGCTCTTTAATATCTATATTTAGCTTTTCAAAATCTTCATCCTCTTTTAAGTTTTTACCTATAAGTTTTGAAAGTTTAGCTAAAGCTACTTTATAATTACCTTTAGCTTCTGTTAAACTTCTTTCTACTTCTGAAAGTCTTACTTTTGATTGTAATAAATCTACTTTTGTAATAAGACCTTCTTTGAAAAATTCTTCCTGTTGTTTATAGATAGATTTTACAGCTTCATACTCTTTTTGATAGATACTTACCAATGATTTTGCTATAAAAACATCTATATAAGATTTAATAACATCTGCT
>JBBIPN010000054.1:0-7696 GCA_037442825.1 Sulfurihydrogenibium sp.
GGGGGACTTTAAGTCCCCTTATTTAGATATTTAGTTTCTCATTAACTCTCTTAACCAAATATACTTGTCTGCTGCTTCTGCTCCTTGACCTACCACAGACATCCATCCTAAGAAATCAGGTATCCAATCAAAAACAATATATGAAACTGTAAACAAAATAAACCCAATCCAGAACATCATCCACCAGGTTGGAACTGCATCGGTAACATAGTTGATCTTATCAATAGCTCTAGTATTTTCTAAATGTCCAGCCATCTTTTAATACCTCCCAGCTTTTTTTTCTGATTCAATAATTTTTTCTTCCCTTTCTAAAAGATCATACTTTGGGCCTTCAATATCTTTAAAATCTCCTTTAATGTAAGAATAAACAAAAAGTGTCAGCCAACCGGTTAAAGTTATAATATAAGTTATTACCTGAACTAAAAAACCTTTTAACTCAAAACCTGCTTCTAAGTACGCTACAGTTCTTGTAGCTATAATTGAACCAACAACAAACAGGAATACAAACAATATCATTAAGGAAACTGTGCGTTGTGTTATCTTCATCTCTTCTCACCTCTTTTAAAGGGAAGGGAGAAAACCCTTCCATAAAAATTATTTCAACGCCCACTCTTTAGTTGGTTTTACTTCCCAAGATCCAAGCCACATAGTATAAATAAGTAATCCAATACCTCTTTCATTTGGAACAATATTTCCATCCTTATCTTTTTCAAAATACCATGGATAACCAGGCATATTTGATCCTGGTGATGTAGAAGCTGGATTATAAAGGTGAGCTACTTGCCAATCTACATTATGAACTGCAGCCTCTCTTATTAAATCTGGTCCAACCCTTTTAGTACCCCAAAGAACTGGTGCTTGAAGTTCATTTTGAAACTCTGAAGGATAAGATACAGTGTTAGATACGCCAGGTATTCCAAATCTTAAAGTTTCATTTGATACAGGTCTTACCATTTGAGAATGACAGTTCCAACATCCTTCTGCTACATACCAACGATGACCTACTTCTAAAGCTTTTGCAAATGATTTTTCATTAACTTCCCCATAATACTTTTTAAACTGTTCTGGATAGTACTGTGCGATTCTTTCAAAATCTGCCCAAGCAGATGTATTTTTAGCCTTTGCTTCTGCTGTTAAATCCGTTAGCTTTTTCATAGGTATATCTTTCAATACAAACATAGGTAGAGCCCAAGATACAAAATCAGCAAATAGGAAGAAAATTAAACCAGCTACAAGCACTATAAACGGAAAACGTTCCATTTTACCCATCTTTTAACCCTCCTTAAACTGTTTGCTTAAGCTGAGCTTCAAGACCTTTCCCAGCTGTAACTGTTTTATAGAAGTTTATAGCATACATTAATAGTCCAGTTAACATCATAATTCCAGCAACAGATCTGAAATACCAGAATGGTTTAGAGAAGTTTACAGAATCAATCCAAGGGTTTAATCCAATCCAGTCAAAACCTTGAACAAGACCAGCAGCTGTTAGGTCAACAAACATAGCTATAACACCTATAGTTAGTAACCAGTATGCACCTTCAGACATTCCTTTAGAGTACATTGTTTCTTTTCCAAATAATCTTGGCCATACATACTCAGCCATACCTAAAACCCACATACCAAAGGTACCAAACATTATAAGGTGAGCGTGTCCTGTTACCCAGTCTGTAAAGTGGATTATCTTTTGGAATGTAAGTGTAACATGGAATGCACATTGGAAGCACGTAATCCAGTAGAAAATAGCACCTGTATACATATATCTAAGAGGAATGTTGTATTTTAATACTTCAGCAGAACCTCTTAATGTCATCATGAAGTTAATTAAAACTGTTGTAACTGCAAACTCAATAGCAACTGTTGCAAAAACAGCTGAATACTGAGCAAACATTGGAATTGGTGACCAGAGATAATGGTGAACACCATTTAAAGGATAGAAAAATGCTAATCCCCAGAAACCAAGAAGTGAAAGACCATGTGACCACATTGGTTTTTTCATAATAATTGGAACAAAGTAATACATTAATCCCCAAGCTGCAGGTGTAACATAAAGACCAACTAAGTCATGAATAAATGTAGACTGAACTGCACCTGCACCAGAACCTGCAGACCAGAATCTTGGTATAAAGTTACCCATAAACACAACAAGAGGTGTCCAAACTAACATACCTGATATATACCAGCCAGTAACATAAAGAGGTGCTTTTTGAGAAGCTTTTATTACTGGAGCACCAAATTGGATAGCGTGTAATAACAACCAAGCAACTATTATAGGATCAAGCCACCAAGGAGTTTCTCCCCATTCAACGTTATCTGTTTGACCTAAAAAGAGTATAGCAACTACTGTAATTAAAACAGCCGCTTGTAAACCTATAAATAGAAAACCACCTAAATATTTTTCATTAAGAACTCTATAACCTGTAAACCTTGGAACTGCCCAGTAAAGTAATCCAGTAAGCATGTTTACTAAAAATCCATAGGCAGCTCCTGCTGTATGAATCATTCTCACTCTTCCAGGAGATAAAAACTCAATACCTGGAAATGGATAGATACCATCAAGTTGAAGAGAGTATAAAAATCCCATTAATCCAACGATTATAAAGAAAATAAGACCCATTGCAACATGAAGTTTAACAAGGGTATAGTTAACTAAATTTGCTAATTGAGTTTCACCTGCTACACCTGTTGCTGTAGCCATATTAAGCACCTCCTTTTATTATTTTCCTTGGTTCATTAGATAAGCAATATAAGAAACAAGATGCCATCTATCTTCTTCTGATAAATGATCAAACTTAGGCATTGGAGAACCTTCCAAACCTACTGTTAATACTCTGAATGTATCTTTTGGTGAAGGTCCAGCAGATCTAACAGGATATGTTAAATTTGTTGGTGGAACTGGTAATGTATTTGCGATTGGTCCATCACCTTTTCCATTTTCACCATGGCAAGCTGTACAGTTTGCAGCATAAAGCTCTTTTCCTTTTTCAATTGATTCTTTAGTTCCAAAGAATTCTGGAACTTTCTTAATTTGATTGTAAACTGATTCTCCTGCTTGCTCTTTTTTCCATCTTTCTGAGAATGTTTTAATGTAGGCTATTACGGCTCTTTTTTGAACTTCAGGAACTAAATGGAAAGATGGCATTGGTGTTTGTGGAATACCCCAATTTAAAACATGTAAAAGGTCTTCATCAGTTGGCAGTGTACCTTCTGGTGTTGACTTCCATCTAAATACACCAGTATGGAAGTTCGGTGGTTTGTTTTTGAAAAACGGTGCTGCCATACTGTTACCATCTCCATTTTCTCCGTGACATCCTACACAGAACTTGTTGTAAACCTTCCTACCAGCCTCTTCCATCTCTGTTAGCTCTGCTGTCTTTTTTGCTTGAGCTGGTTTTGATGAGTAAACATGAAGTAAACCATAGATGAATAGAGCTGGGAAGAAGAAAAAGAGCAACCATCTGATAGCTGCGTTTTCTCCCATAACATACCTCCTAAAAATATGATTTAAATCAATAGTAAACTATATGTAAATAATTTTCAAGTTTTTAATTTAAAGTTAAATTCTAAAAAATTTAACATTGCATTTATATTTCTTTTATCGTTTCATAAATTTCAACAGAAGGATTACCAGCAAACCATTCTTTTGGTGGTGGGTTTTGATGTGCTTTTAAAAAAGATTCACTTTTTGTATAGTTAATAAAACTATCTATGTCTTTCCAATAGGTAATAATTACTATAGTATTATTTTCTGGCATTGATGGAAAATTTCTACTAGCTAAAATTTTCATACCTAAAAATCCTTCCATATTTTCAATGCCATGTTTACCAAAATGTTCTTTTGCTCTATTTTCAAAATCTTCTTTAAACTCTCTTTTAACAGGAAATTTTGTAAATACTATAATCATAAATTAAACCTCCTTTAAAATCATTTTATGTGCTTTTCCAATCAGCTCTGAATAATGATTATAACCTTTTTTATCTAAATGATTCTTTAAATCTTTTACAATCTTTAAAGGTGATAATGGATCATAAAAATTAGCGGTTCCTACTTGAATAGCAGAAGCACCAGCTAATATATGTTGCAATGCATCTTGATAGTTAGATATACCACCAACACCAAGAATAGGAATTTTTTTACCATACTTTGAGTATACTTGCCATATCATTCTTACAGCTATTGGAAGTATTGCTGGACCTGATAACCCTCCAGTTATTGTAGATAAAAATGGCTTTTCCTTTTCTATATCTATAGCTACACCTAAAAGCGTATTTATAAGGACTAATCCATCTGCATTTGCTGAAACACAAGCATCGGCTGTATCTAATATATTAGTTACATTTGGACTTAGTTTTACTATAAGAGGTTTTTTTGTAATCTTTTTTATTTTATAAACAAGGCTGTACAATACTTCAGGATCATTACCAAAAGCTATACCGCCTTTTTTCACATTTGGACAAGACACATTTAGTTCTAATCCATGAACTCCATCAGTTTTATCAAGTTTTTCTGCTACAGCTAAATACTCTTCTTCATCTTCTCCAAAGACATTTGCAAATATTTTTGTATCATAAGCTTTTAATTTTGGTAAAATCTCATATATGAAATAATCTACACCAGGGTTTTGAAGACCTATCGAGTTTAACATTCCAGCAGGTGTTTCTACAATTCTCTCTGGCATATTACCTTTTCTTGGTTTCAAAGAAAGACCTTTAACAACGATAGCACCAAGTAAAGATAAATCATATAATTTAGACATCTCTAAACCATAACTAAATGTTCCAGAGGCTGTCCAAACTGGATTTTTAAATTTTAAACCAAAAAGTTCATGTTCTAACTTTTCCATCAATTTCCTCTACTAATAATCTACTAATAAATGATAAAATAATATCTTACATTAAAAAAAATGAGGTATCAAATGAAAAATATACTTTTAACAGGTGCAGCTGGTTTTATTGGATGGAAAACTGCTAAAATGCTATTAGAAGAAGGTTATAACGTCATAGGGGTAGATAATCTGAATAATTACTATGATGTTAAGCTAAAAGAGTATAGAAAAAAAGATTTAGAAAAGTATAAAAATTTTAAATTTTATCCTGTTGATATAGAAAATGTAAAAGCTTTAGAAATTCTTTTTATTGATAATAAATTTGATGCTGTAATAAACTTAGCTGCAAGAGCTGGTGTTAGATACAGTATGATAAATCCTCATGTCTATATGACTACAAATGCTTATGGAACATTAAACCTTCTTGAGCTAATGAAAGATTACAATGTAAAAAAAATGGTATTAGCATCAACGTCTTCACTTTACGCTGGTCAGCCAATGCCTTTTAAAGAAGATTTACCTGTAAATACACCTATATCTCCTTATGCAGCATCTAAAAAAGCTGCAGAAGTTATGGCTTATACATATCACTATTTATATGGGATAGATGTTTCTGTTGTTAGGTATTTTACTGTTTATGGTCCAGCAGGTAGGCCTGATATGAGTATTTTTAGATTTATAAAATGGATAGATGAAGGAAAACCAATTATTTTATATGGTGATGGTTCTCAAGCACGAGATTTTACTTATGTTGATGATATTGCAAAGGGTACTATTTTAGCTTTAAAAGAAATTGGTTATGAGATTATAAACTTAGGTGGTGGTAAAAATCCTATAAGTTTAAAAACTGTTATTGATATGATAGAAAAACATTTAGGTAAAAAAGCTGTTATTGATTTTAAACCATTCCATAAGGCAGATTTAAAAGAAACATGGGCTGATATTACAAAAGCTAAACAACTTTTAGATTGGAAACCAAAGATAAGCTTTGAAGAAGGAATAGAAAAAACTGTTAAATGGTACATTGAAAACAGAGATTGGTTAAAAAATATTGAAGTGGGAAATGAGTAATCTCAGTTAGATTTTTGAATATTTTGATAAAAAATATATGTTAGTTTATTTAAAACGTTTAGGTCATAAGTCTTTTCTTGCGATACAATCTCTTTTAAACTTTTTTTAATTAAAGATTTTACTATGTTTTTTTCAAATTCATTTAAATGTAGATGCTCTATACTAAACTCTCCGTTTAAATATATGAGTCTTACTAAAAATGTTAGATAAACTAAGTTTGGATGTTCTGTTTTAGTTAGGTAAAAAAGAGATTTTTTTAAAAGCGTATAAATATGTGGATCATTATGAGGGGCATATTTATAAATAAGGTCTAAAATCTTAAATGCTGTTTCAAACCTACTATAACTATCAGTTAAATCTAAACCAAAATGCTTTAACTTATCTATCTCCAGTATATAAACTTTATCTTTGTAATATAAAAAGATAGATTTAAACCATGTAAAAGGAGATAAAACCGAGTATGGTAGATTTCTTAAAATCTGTCCATTTTGAATAACAATACTTTCCCTACCTTTACTTTTCATATAAATAGTTATAGATAAATCTTTTTCTCCAATGAAATTTCTATTTAATACGATAGCTTCATCTTTGATAAGATTTTCCATTAATCTTTATTCCAAGTATTGGATATATTCATCTCAAATTCTACAGGAACATGTTTTAATATAAACTTTCCTGCTGTAATCAAAGCTTGAGATAAGATCTCCTTTGTTTTTTCTATATCTTCTTCTTTTACTTCAACTAAAATCTCATCATGAACTAAATTTACAACTTTACAATCCAACTGATTTTTCATTCTATCAAATAAAGCAACTGCCATTTTTAACAGATCACTTCCAGAACCTTGAATAGGATAGTTTACAGCATCAGTAAATTTATAAGCGACAAGCTTCCTTCCAAGTAATGTAGAAAGTTCTATG
Organism: Sulfurihydrogenibium sp.; assembly: GCA_037442825.1. GTDB lineage: Bacteria > Aquificota > Aquificia > Aquificales > Hydrogenothermaceae > Sulfurihydrogenibium. Next base: position 6,815 of record JBBIPN010000054.1, read on the forward strand.
TAATAGTGTTTATCTAAAAACTCTTTTATACTTTCATGCCACCTTTTAAAAGATTTAAAATAGTTAAAATAGTTATCGTAAAACTTTTTTGCATCAAAAAATGAGATACTAACACCATAATTTAATCGACTGTATTCTACTAAAGATTTTGGAGACATACCATATATAAGTCCAAAGTTTATAGCTTTTGCAAGCTGTCTTTCTTCTTTTGATATATCTTCATAATTTTTACCAGTTATAACAGATGCAGTAAATTTATGTAAATCTTTACCTTCAATAAAAGCGTTAATCATATTTTCATCTTTTGTATATTCAGCAGCTATCCTAAGTTCTATCTGGGAATAATCTGCTACTATAAACTTATAACCTTCTTTTGTTTTAAAAATATATTTTAAATTTCTTGGTATATTTTGAAGGTTTGGTCTAAAAGAAGACATTCTTCCAGTAGAAGCCCCAATCTGTTTAAACTCACCATAAACCCTTGAATCTTTTGTAAAATTAATAATCTCATTTAATTTATCTAAAATCTTTTTAGTTGTTCTAATATTTAAAATTAATCCTACCTCTTCAATATCTGTAAAATCTTTCAAATAAATATCTTGGGAAGATAAAGAACCTTTTTCTGTCTTTGGTAAAGGTATATTTAATTTTTTAGTTAAGTAGTTTGCTACTTGTATTGGAGAAAAGGGATCTAAATTAAATTCACTTTTTAATTTTATGTAATCATTTTGAAATTCTGTTTCTTTTTCTTTTTTTAGTCTTTGAACTTCATCAATATCAATAGGTATACCAGTTAACTCTATATCTACTAAAGATAAAAGAAAACTCATCTCTAATGCAGAAACAGGATTATAGACACCAAATACTTTATAACTATCACCT
>JBBIPN010000055.1:0-7497 GCA_037442825.1 Sulfurihydrogenibium sp.
AATTCCATATTTTTATAAAGATACTATTCCTGGACATACTCATGGTATACTATTGAAAAAGTTATGATTTATAAAATGATTAAGATCTTAAGCTTAATCTCTTTTAAATATTACTTTAAAGGCTTTATATTCTGGAGGCTTAATGATTGATAAATTAAAAGGATATATCAAAAAGATATACCAAAGAGAACAATTTAATCCAGGGTTTATTGGCATTTTTATTAACCCTTTTTATTTTGCGAGGAAGGGTCTTTACAAACATATTTCTGAACTCAGTAAAAATATAAAAGGAAAAGTGCTTGATATTGGTTGTGGACAGAAACCGTATGAAAGTTTATTTGATAATTTAACAACATATATAGGTCTTGAACTGGATACACCTGAAAATAGAAAATTTAAAAAAGCTGATATTTACTATGATGGGAAAACTATGCCCTTTCCAGATAAATATTTTGATAGTATAGTGTGTAATCAAGTATTTGAACATGTATTTAATCCACAAGAATTTTTGAAAGAAGTTAATGCTAAATTAAAATTAGGGGGGATGATTTTAATAACAGTTCCTTTTGTTTGGGATGAACATGAGCAGCCTTATGACTATGCAAGATATTCATCGTTTGGATTGAAGTTTATTTTAACACAAAATGGATTTGAAATATTAGAACATAGAAAAGTTAACAATGGAATAGAAGTAATATTTCAACTTATTAATGCTTATATCTATAAAGTAACATTTACAGATAATAAATATATAAATGTTTTAACAAATATATTGTTGATAGCTCCACTAAATATAATAGGAATAATTTTATCAAAAATATTGCCTAGAAATAATGATTTATATCTTGATAACTTAATTCTTGCAAAAAAAGTGAGAGATGTATAACTACTGCACATTGTTCGATAGCAACTATTTAACTCGTGGTCTTGCTATGTATGAATCTTTAAGAAAACATAGTGATAGCTTTCACCTTTATATTTTTGCATTTGACGATAGGAGCTATAAATTATTAAATAAATTAGATTTAGAATTTACTACAATAATTTCTCTAAAAGAATTTGAAGATGATGATTTATTAAAAGTTAAACCAACAAGAACTACTGCTGAATACTGCTGGACTTGTACCCCATCCGTAATAAAGTATTGTATAGAAAAATATAATCTTGAGAGTTGTACTTATCTGGATGCAGATTTATATTTTTATTCTGATCCGTCAATTTTAATAGAAGAAATGGAAAAAGAAAAAAGATCTGTATTAATTACAGAACACAGATATACACCAGAATATGATCAAAGTGCTACAAGTGGTATTTATTGTGTCCAATTTATGACATTTAAAAATGATAAAAATGGCTTAACAGTATTGAACTGGTGGAGAAATGCTTGTTTGGATTGGTGTTACGCAAGATTTGAAGATGGTAAGTTTGGAGACCAAAAATATCTTGATGATTGGCCTCAAAGATTTGAAGGAATTCATGTTCTAAAAAATCCTGGTGGAGGAGTAGCACCTTGGAATGTTCAACAGTATGATATTCATAACATGAAATTTCTAGGAAATGATTTTAAATTGATATTTTATCATTTTCATCAATTAAAATTTGTAGAAAAAGGAAAGATTGATTTAGGAAGTTACAAATTAAGTCAAGATGTTATTAAACTATTATATGTACCTTATATCCTGCATTTAGAGGCTATAATGAAAAAACTTATAGGATTAGGTGAAACTTACGATTACCATGGTACAGCCAAAATAAAAAAAGACTTTAAAACAGTACTAAGATATATAAAAAGATATATAAAAGGTATATATTATATATACGATATAAATAAAATAAAAGAGCTATAAATGGCTTATTTAATTGATTTACCAACTTTTGTTGACAATCGAGGAAAATTAACAGTAATTGAAAAAATTTTGCCTTTTGAAATTAAAAGAGTATACTACATTTATGAAGTTAAAACCAAAAGAGGTGGACATAGACATAAAAAAAATTTTCAAGCTTTAGTTTGCTTAAATGGTAGTTGTGAAATATTTATTAACGACGGAGAAAAAAAAGAGACTATTTTGCTTGATAGTCCATCAAAATGTTTAATACTTGAGCCAAAAGACTGGCATACAATGGATAATTTTTCTGATGGATCTATACTTTTAGTTTTGGCGTCAGAATATTATGATGTCAATGATTATATTGATGAGGAATATAAATGATTGAATATGAAAATTTAAAAAAAGTTAATGAAAAATTTTTTGATGAATATAAAAAAGCGTTTGAAGATGTTCTTACTAGTGGTTGGTATATTCTAGGAGAAAATGTAAAAAAATTTGAAGAAGAATTTGCTAAATATTTAGGAGTTAAACATTGTATTGGTGTTGCATCTGGACTTGATGCATTAATTTTAGCAATTTATGCTCTTGATTTACCTGGTGATTCAGAAATAATTGTACCATCAAATACTTATATAGCTACTATACTTGCTATTGTAAGAAATGGTTTAAAACCCGTTCTTGTTGAACCAGATATAAGAACTTATAATATTGACCCAACTAAAATTGAAGAAAAGATTAGTGAAAAAACAAAAGCAATTATTGTAGTTCATCTGTATGGTAAGTCTTGTAATATGGATCCTATCTTAGCTTTAGCTAAAAAATATAATTTATATGTAATTGAAGATGTAGCACAAGGGCATGGATCAAAGTATAAAGGAAAAAAAACAGGAACGTTTGGTATAGGATGTTTTAGTTTTTATCCAACTAAGAATCTTGGTGCTTTGGGAGATGCTGGAGCAGTTGTTACTAATGATGATTCTTTAGCGGAAAAAATAAAAGCTTTAAGGAATTACGGTTCTAGAAAAAAGTATTATAATGACTACATTGGGTATAATTCTCGTATAGATGAATTACAAGCAGCGTTCTTACGTATTAAATTAAGATTTTTAGATGAAATTAATGAACATAAAAGAAAACTTGCAAGCATATACTTAAAAAATTTAGCTGATGATTTTATTAAACCTGTTGTGAGTGAGGATTATTATGACGTATATCATATTTTTAATATTAGACATAAAAAAAGAGATAGTTTAAGGGAATATTTATTGGCAAATGGAATAATTACGGAAATTCATTATCCTATACCACCACATAAACAAAAAGCTATGAAAGGCATTATTGCAGGAGAATATCCTATAAGTGAAGAAATTCATAATACCACTTTAAGTTTACCTATCTCTTATTTTCATACTGAAGAAGATATAATTAAAGTATGTGAAGTTATGAATAGGTGGTTAGATTAAAATAGTATGTTGAAATTAAAATAAAATCAGTAATTTGTAAAAATTTAACACTTGAAAACTATGCCAGACAGTGGGAAGAAATTATTCAGGAAGCTTTAAAGGAGTTATAAAGAGGTAAAACTGTGAATAAAAGCTATAGCACTAAAAGATTTTTTTATAAACTCTTAGATGATAAATATTTAGATGAAACCGGCAAGATAAAAGAAGAATATAAATTCACTATCAACAATCCAACATTCCACATCCAAAATTCAAAATTTATAGCTAAGCCAGAAGATAAATTTGAAACAATGCTCTTTTTACCAGAGGGGGAAGGAAGGAAAGGCGAAGGTGGATTGCGAACAAGGGGGTATTTTAAGTTCAATTATGTGACTGCAAACAGTAAAAGTGACAGTGATAGTGACGGTGATACTGTATGGTACATTGCTGACTTTTATGGAAATCCAGTAATACCAGCCCCTTCAGAAATTCAAAAAAAGATAGAAAACTATTTAAACACAGTCACCCTTACCAGTCATAGTCTACAGTCACTCCCTCTAATTTCTATCATCACCGTAGTCTACAACGGAGCAAAATATCTTGAAGAGACCATTCAAAGTGTAATTAATCAAACTTATCCAAATGTAGAATATATAATCATTGACGGCGGTTCTACTGATGGCACACTGGATATAATTAAAAAATACGAGGATTACATTGATTATTGGGTAAGTGAGAGAGATAAGGGGATTTATGATGCTATGAATAAGGGGATAACTTTGTGTCAAGGTGAACTCATCGGTATTATAAATTCTGATGACTGGTATGAGCATAACGTTTTTGAAAAAATTATTGATGAATACAATAAGTCAGACAAAAAAACTATTTTACATGGATATATGAATATTATCAAAGATGAAAAACTATATTATGTAGCAAAGCCTAACAAGAATTTAAGAGTATTTAAAAAAGGTATGATATTAAATCATCCGACCGTTTTTGTTCCTATTGATATATATAAAAAGTTGGGTTTATTTTCTACAGAGTACAAAATTGCTTCTGATTGGGATTTTATGTTGAGATGCTATAAGAATAACTTTAATTTTTTATGTATGAAAATAGTTATATCAAATTTTAGACTTGGAGGGTCAAGTTTTATTTTTGATAAACACCATGCAAATGAAAAGCATCTAATTAGAAAAAATAATGCTGTTTACAAAATATTTGATAAATACTATATTTATGACTTAATAAAAATTAATATTTTTGGCAATTATTTACCTGTTTTTTCAAACATAAAACAAGCATTTTTTAGTAAGTTAAAATGATTTTTTATATTATATACTTAGCTAAGTATTATATTTTTACTATTTACAGATTATTTATCAAAGAATATCAAAATATTCTTATTTTTAGCCTTGGGCATAATCATGTTTATCTCTGGAACTAGATATGGTGTAGGATATGATTTTTTTAATTATGTAAGTTTTTACACGCATTATTTACCAGAAGATTTAGAGCCATTGTTTAAATTAATTATAGTTATCTTAAATGAATTTTAATCAGACTCTCAAATTATGTTTTTTTGCATTTTTTATTTAAAATAATTTTGATTTACATTGGAATTATAAAATATACAAAATATATAAAAACTAGTTTATTGATTTTTTTACTAATACTAGGATTATATTTAAATTCATTTTCAATACTCAGACAAGCAATTGGAGAAACAATATAGTTTTGTATCAAATCAACTTAGCTACATTTTTGCTAGGATTTACTTTCGGAAAATATGTAGCTTATATGGATTTTATTCAGAATGTTTCAATATTAAAGATTGTTGTATATAATATTTTTATGCTGATTTTAATATTGTTTAAGAATCAATATATACATACAAAATTGGAAATGCCTCGATATCTGACATGGCAACTGTGGCAGCTGCTGTAATGATTCCGTATAAAAATTACTTTTTGGATAAATAAAATGTATTTTTCTGTAATCATCCCAATGTATAACTCAAAAGATACTATAAAAAGCACAATAGAATCTGTGTTAAATCAAACATACTCTGAACCTATAGAAATCATAGTAGTAAATGATGGTTCAAATGATGGTTGTGAAAAAATCGTTGAAGAAATGATTTTAAACAACAAAACAAATAGAATAATAAAGCTTATCAATAAATCCAATGGCGGAGTTTCTTCTGCAAGAAATGCTGGCATTAAACAAGCAAAAGGTGAATATATAGCATTTTTAGATAGTGATGATATGTGGCATCCGAGAAAGCTTGAAATAGTTTCAAAAATTTTAGAAAACAATTCTATAAAGTTTTTAGGGCATGGTTATACTTTACAAAATAATTTTTATCAAGAGTTTCAAATAAAACAGCCAAATAAAATCTCATTTACGAGACTTTTATTAAAAAATTTTGCAGTTACTTCAAGTATTGTAGTAAATAGAAATATATGTGAATATTTTGATGAAACTATGACACACACAGAAGACCATGAGTTATGGTTAAGAATTGCTTTAAAGACTAATGTTTATTTTTTAGATTTGCCTATTGTTATTCTGGGTAGATCTCTATTGAGCAAAGGTGGCCTTAGTTCAAATAGATGGGCTATGAGAAAAGGAGAAATTAAAATGTATAAAAAAATAGCAATTTATAAAAAAAATTTACTTCCTTTGTATCCTTTTTTAGTGGCTTTTTCTTTAGCAAAACATTTAAAACATATGATAGGAGACTTTTTTGCAAAATATTAATACATTAAATAACTTTAATATTATAAGATTAACATTAGCCATATTAGTATTTCTTGCCCATTGGAACGTATTAACATCACAAAAATTATCGAATCCAATTTTTCATCTAAGTGGCTATGCTGTGGATATGTTTTTTATAGTAAGTGGTTTTCTAGTATTTTGGAGTTATGATAGGGATCAAAACAATTGGTCGCGATATCATAAGAAGGTTAAGCAATGACAAATATTAATATATCAGAAGAGACCATTCAAAGTGTAATTAATCAAACTTATCCAAATGTAGAATATATAATCATTGACGGCGGCTCTACTGATGGCACATTGGATATAATTAAAAAATACGAGGATTACATTGATTATTGGGTAAGTGAGAGAGATAAGGGGATTTATGATGCATGGAATAAAGCAGTAAGTGTTGCAAATGGTGAATGGATTATGTTTTTAGGTTCTGATGATACACTTGTTATAGATGCGGTAGAGAGTTATATTAAACACATATATAATCTATCTACATACATTGAATATATATCTGCAAAAGTTGATTTGATTAACAACGATAATAAAATAATTAGAACAATTGGAAATGCTTGGAATTGGACTGCATTCAGACGCTATATGAATGTTGCACACGTAGCTTCTTTACATAATAGGAAGTTATTTAACAAATATGGATTATTTGATATGTCTTATAAAATTGCTGCTGATTACGAACTTTTATTACGAGCTAAAAAAAATCTCAAAGCTTCATTTTTAAGTAAAAAGGTTGCTTTTATGAGATGTGATGGAGCAAGTAATAATTTGATAAAAAAAGTTTTGAATGAAACTAGATCAATAAAAATAAGGCATAGTGATATATCTAGATTGTTGATAGAAATTGATTATTTTATAGCTTTAATAAAGAGTTTTATAAGGAAAATATTATGGTATTAAAGATCAGTAATTTTTTCTTTTTATTAACTATGCTTTTTTCAACAGTAGTTGTTGGTTTGATTAATAATATTTTAAAATCTAGTTCTTATGCTCAAGGTTTATCAATAACAGTTTTTTTGTTACTTTTTTATGTTTTTGTAAAAAAATTTAATTTTAAAATTAAGAAAAGGTTTTTATTAATAATTTTATTAATAATAACATTTTTGTTATGTCATTTATTATTTGTTTATTTTTTTACAGGAGTTTACACTGAGAAATCTTTTTTATCTATTTTATTTCTAAGTTTATTATTTATTTGTTCGTATGTTTTGTATGATGTTATATATCATGCAGATGAAAAAATAATTATTAAAACAACAAATTTTTTCTTTTTATTTTTGATTTTTATAGGTTATATAGTATATTTTTTGAAAAAAATTGGCTACATAAAATGGAAAAATATGATTATATTTTCTGAACCATCACATTTCGCAATTGTTTTAACACCTATGTTTCTCTTTGTTATTTTAAATCTTAACAAGATAAAATCC
>JBBIPN010000056.1:0-7406 GCA_037442825.1 Sulfurihydrogenibium sp.
GAGAAAGTTTTAGATTTATTTATTTTAGATAGTGTAGGTGTTGGTAATGAAAAGATTATGGCTAATAATTTAAGTAGTAATAAAATAATGAAGGTAAGGAAAATAATAGAAAATTTTGGATTATGTACGGATTTTACAATAGATAAAGAACTAATTTTAGATAACTTTAATGCTGATTCTTTTATCGTTAAATCTTTCCCAAATTCTTTTTTAAGAAAACTTGATAATTCATTCTATAATGAGAAGTTAAGAGATAGGACAGTTTTTATGATAACAACAATATTAAAAAAGCTTTATTAAAGGTAATTGATGAATAAATTTGTTAAATTAGAATATATAATAAGGCTCATTATCGTTATCTCAATTCTAGTTTATGTAAATCTTTACAACTTTGATTATAAAATTCCACTTAGTATACTTTCTTTTTCATATTTTATAGGCTCTTTAATATTATTACCTTTACGTCAAGGAGATTTTTTAAAGCATTTTTTATATATCATTGATACTTCTATAATAGTTTACTTTACTTTTACAACTGGTAGTATATACTTTTCTATATTTTGGATTCCTTTTCTTTTTTATATGAAAAAGCTTCATGATGTTATTTTATTTAGTATTTATACATTTATTGTTTTTGGAATACCTTTATATATATCAAATTTTTCAGATTTTACTTTAATATTTATCCTTTTTTCATTTGTTGTAGTTTTATTTAAAAGTTATTTTGAAACTAAATATTATAAAGAAAGAATCTCTCATTATAATGATTTAGCAAAAGAGATGTATAAAGAAAATTTAAAATGTACAGATAAATTGGAGTTTTATAAGAAATTTTATAATATACATAATACTATCTCTTTATTTAAAAAAGGAAAGTTAGATCCACAAATATTCGTTAATAACCTATTTGAAAATCTTAATGCTGATAGTGTTATTTTATATAATAGATCATTAAATGATTTTACAATAAAGAGTTTATATAAAATAGATTTAGACGATATTAATATTGAACAATTTGAAGATAAAATTTATATAAATGAACATTTTAACAGTAAATTAGGTTTTAAATACATAATAAGTAAACACTTTGATGGTTACATTTTACTTATTTTTTATAAAAATGCTATTTTAGATGGAGAGGAAATTTTAAAACTTATAGTTTAATTAGTTTATCTTTTATGTATTCAACAATTAGTTTTACTTTCCTATCTTTTTGAGATAACTCTTCTATTTTATTTACTGCACTTATTACAGTTGAGTGATTTTTCTTTTTAAACTGTTTTGAGATAGATGATAAAGATTCATCTGTAAGTTTTTTTGATAAGTACATAGCTATCTGTCTTGCTAAAACAATTTTATTACTTTTTGTACTTCCAAGCATATCTTTCACATCTATATTAAAATAGCTACATACTTCTTTTTGAATTTTTTCTACTGTTAGTGGTTCAACATTATTAATCTCAAGAAGGTCTTTTAAGACATTCCTTGCTATATCAAACGTTATTGTTCTTCCCATAATTTCAACATATGCTTTTAACCTTTTTATTGAACCTTCAAGCTCTCTAACACTTGTATTTACTGTCTTTGCAAGAAATAAAACAACATCTTTTGGAAGTTCTACGTTTAACTCTTTCATTTTTTTTAATGTGATATTTACTTTTGTCTCTAAGTCTGGTTTTGTAATCTCAACAATTAGTCCACTGCTAAATCTACTTATTAACCGTTTTTCTATACCATTTAGCTTTGAGGGAGGTTGATCTGATGACAAAATTATCTGTTTACCTAAATTATGTAATACATTGAATATATGATAAAACTCTATTTGTGTCCTTTCTTTACCTATTAAAAACTGTATATCATCGATAAGAAGTAGATCAACTTCCCTATACTTCTTCCTAAATTCCAAAATCATACCTTTTTGAATGTAAGAGAATAACTCTGATGCAAAAGTATCAGCTGTTGTATAAATTATTTTTACATGTGGGTTTTTAGCCAAAAGATAATAAGCTGTAGCGTGTAAAAGGTGTGTTTTTCCTAAACCTACATCACCATAAATGAATACAGGATTAAAAATTTTACCTAAATTATCAGCAGCTGCCATACAAGATTTGTATGCTATTTTGTTATGATTTCCTACTATAAGATTGTCAAATGTAAATTTCGGATTTAAAGAAAGATATTGATAAAAGTCGTTATCATCAATATATTTATCACTGTTTTTTGATTGATTTTTCTTTTTGTTGTCTTTTAAAGATAAAATATGTACTTTTACTTGTTTTCCAATAATTTTATTTGCTGAAAAAAGGATTTGATCTAAAACTTCTGTTTCAATCCAATTTTTAAAAATATTGTCAGGTGTATAAATATATAGATTACCTTCATTGTAATGAATTTCTTCTAATGATTTTAAAATAGTATAAGATGGAGTATCTATATTTGGTTTTATATCAGAGAGGATAGAATGCCAGATTTTAGTTTCATTAATACTGACATTTTTACCTTTGTCAGTATTGTTTTTTTCTAAACCCATTATCCTCTCCTTTTTTTATTTTAGGGGGAATTATTATAATTTTTTTAATGGGATTTTTATAAAAAAAAATTTTTTTGACTTTTTACTTTTTTGTGATAAAATTATATTAAAATAAAATAAACATCCATTTATCAAATACTTAATATAGAAATTCAAGTCTTAAGCTGTTTCAAAGTTTAAGTATTATCAGTAATTTAATAAACTATTTAAGTTTATGATATTTAATGCTTTTTATCTTTTCTTTACAGTCTTTATCTTTGTAGAGTTCTTCATAAACTATATGTAATGAAGGTCTAAATCTTTCTTAAACTACACCTTAATATATTTATTATCAATTATTATTTTCTGTGGTTCAAAGACTGCAAAACTTATTATTAAAAAGTAAAATGATATTAAAATTATTTTCAGTTTCATATGTAATTTTTCAAGATGTATTCTTTTAATTCTTTTCTTTTCTCAGTAATTACAAAAGCTTCTTGAACTGTTGAACCTTTTTTTAGTAAAATTTTTGCTCCTGTTTCTGTATCATATTGATATGTTATGATTTTGCTTCCTTTTTGAGCTTTTGGACTTGTATATATTCTACCAGGTATTATAGATTTAGCGAGGCCCTCTTTTACAAGGGCCTGAAGGTCTTTTTCAAAATCTTCAATTATACTATGTTCTCTTTTTATACCTTTTTTTCTATACTTCATACTTTAAAAAGGTTTATCTGGAACATTTTCCCAATCTTTTAAAAATCTATCTAATCCTATATCTGTAAGTGGATGTTTTGCAAGTTGAGAGATAACGCTGTAAGGTATTGTTGCTATATCTGCACCTACAAGTGCTGACTCAATTACATGGATAGGATTTCTTACAGATGCTACAATGATTTCTGTTTTAAAATTATAGTTATCTTTTATAGTTTTTATCTGTTTTATTAGATCCATTCCTGTATGGCTTATATCATCTAACCTTCCAACAAACGGAGATATATAGGAAGCTCCTAATTTCATTGCTAATAATGCTTGTGCAGGTGAAAATACAAGTGTTACGTTTGTTTTTATACCTTTTGCTTCAAAATAGTTTACAGCTTTTAAACCTTCTACTGTCATTGGTATCTTTATAACTATATTACTACCTAAACTTGCTAATTTCTCTCCTTCTCTTATCATACCTTCTGTATCAGTACTTGCAACTTCTAAGCTTACTGGTTTATCTGGTAATTCTTTCAAAATCTCTTGAACAACTTCTAAGAAAGGTCTTTTTGTTTTTGATATTAGTGTTGGGTTTGTAGTAATACCATCTAAAAAGTGCATAGATTTAGCTTGTCTGATTTCATTAATATCAGCTGTGTCAATGAAAAATTTCATCTAATTACCTCCTTTATAATAATTGTAAAATCTTGTATTCAACCAATTTAGGTCAAACCATTCAATAGGATTTACTTCTATCCCATTTACTAAAATACCAAAGTGTAAATGATCACCTACAGCTAATCCTGTTGTTCCTGTTTTTCCAATATACTGACCTTTTTTAACTAAATCACCATTTTTTATTCCTATCTCACTTAAGTGAGAATATATTGAGTAAACACATAATCCATGATCAATTATTACAGTATTTCCATATAATCCCAAAAATCCAGTGAAAACAATCTTTCCATTGTTTGAAGCTTTAATTTCTGCATTTTTTATAGATGCAAAATCAAAACCTTTGTGGTAAGCGTCTGCACCTTCAATTATTTTTCCATTGTATCTATATTTTCTATAATCTGCAAATCCACCTAACTTTGCAGAATTTTCAAGGTACTCAAATTTTCCTTCAAACATAGGATAAAGATTTTTACATTCATTTGCTACTTTATGTATGGTTTCTTCATTCTTTTTTCTAATTTCTACATTTACGTATCTAAAGAGATCTATATTATCTTGGATATCTTTATCTGATAAAGGTCTAACCTTTGTTTTTATAAAATTATCATCTATATTTAAAACAGATTCTGAGTATTTTACTTTTTTAAAAGTGTATGAAATTGATTGTAAAGATTTATTACCTGCAAGGTCATAAGCTTCTAAAACTATAGGTTTTGCTTCCTTATAAAAGTAAGGCAAACTAAATGGACATACATATTTATCTTTAAGATTTAAACATTTAAATTTAAAATCTTCCACTTTAATATACACGTTTTTTAAACTTTCAGAAGATTTTATAAATACAAAACCTGTCCCTCCGTTGATTATGTTTTGTGTACTACTTATAATAGAGATTACTGGTGGTGTGTAATCTATATTTGTTTGAATTTCTACTGTGTTTGTTTTTTTAATTAGTGAAGTGTTGGAAACTTCAATATGTAATAATGCTTTTCCTTCTATTAAACCAGCTTTTCTTGGATTAAAAGGTATAATCAATTTCTTTTCTTTATTACCATTTAGATTTTCTCTATATACTTCTATTTTATTATTATTCTGAAAAATCCAAATATTAATATTACTTAAACCAGATTTTTCACTTTTCAAATATAAAATAATATTTGTATTTTCTCCAATTTTGTTAGGTTTTTCTGTAAATTCTATCTTTGGCTTATAAAAGTCTAACTTTTCTGTAGATAAAAATATAAATATAACAATTAATAATAAAATAGGTAGTAATACAATTTTTTTCATCTATACTCCTTCATTAATTTGTCTAGATAAGAAAGATTTTCTTGCCATATAACGATTGTAAGCATCTATATAAGCTTTTATACTTGCTTCGATAATATCTGTAGATGTTCCTTTTCCAGAAGCTATATGCTCAGAATCCTCAAATTTAACAATTACTCTAACTTCCCCCATTGCATCTTTACCTGAGCTTAGGGACCTTATAGAGTAATCCATTAGTTTACCTTTCACATCTAAAGCTTTTTCTATAGCATTGACGGCACAATCTATTGGACCATCACCAAAAGCTGTAGATACTATCTCTTTCCCATCTTTTTCCACTTTTACTGTTGCAGAAGGAATTACGTTATCTCCACTTAAAACATGGAAGTATTTTATTTTTACTTCATTTTCAAGTTCAGAAAACTCTTCTAAAATTAAAGCTTCTATATCTTCATCAAATACTTCTTTCTTTTTATCTGCAAGTCTTTTGAATTTTTGGAATAAAATATCTATTTCTTGCTCAGATAATGTGGTATAGCCTAACTCTTCTAACCTTGCTTTAAATGCATGTCTTCCTGAGTGTTTACCAAGTACTATCTTAGATTTTGGAACACCTACGTCTTCTGCCCTCATTATTTCGTAAGTTTCTCTGTGTGCTAAAATTCCATGTTGATGTATGCCTGCTTCATGAGCAAATGCATTATCTCCTACTATGGCTTTATTAGGTTGTACAAAGCTTCCAGTAATTCTACATAACAATCTACTTGTTTTGTATATCTCTTTTGTGTTTATTGTAGTATAAACGTCTTTAAAGTAATCATGTCTAACTTTTATAGTCATAACGACTTCTTCAACTGCTGCATTTCCTGCCCTTTCACCAATTCCATTTACAGTTGCATGGACCTGTCTCGCACCATTTTTTACAGCAGCTAATGAGTTTGCCACTGCTAAACCTAAATCATTATGGCAGTGAACACTTATAACAGCTTTATCTATATTTGGGACATTGTTTTTTATATCAGCTATCAACTTCCCAAACTCTTCAGGTATAGCATATCCTACTGTATCTGGAACGTTTATTGTTTTAGCTCCAGCTGCTATCACGGCTTCAAAAACTCTATATAAAAATTCCCTTTCTGATCTAAAAGCATCTTCTGCAGAAAACTCTACATCATCTGTAAATTTTAAAGCATATTTGATTGCTTTAACAGCTCTTTCTAAAACTTCTTCTGGTTTCATTCTTAATTTATACTGCATATGTATTGGAGATGTAGCGATAAATGTGTGTATTCTCCTATTTTCACTGTAAGATAAAGCTTCTCCAGCTTTTTCTATATCTGATTCTAAAGCTCTTGCTAAAGAACAAACTTTCGAATTTTTTATTTCTTGAGCTACCCTTTTAACAGCTTCAAAATCACCTTCTGAAGCAGCCGCAAAACCAGTTTCTACAACATCTACCCCGAGCTTTTCTAACTGTAATGCCATCTTTACCTTTTCTTCAACTGTCATCGAAAAACCTGGTGCTTGTTCACCGTCTCTTAATGTGGTATCAAATATGATCAATTTTTCCATTTTTTATCCTCCAAAATGCATTAAATAAATAGTAAAATATGATATCATAAGTAATTATCAAGATATTTTTTAATGAATTATATTATAATTGATTTATATTTTTTATATGCTAAAATAAGTAAATAGAAATAAATTTGAGGAATAAAATTTATGGCAAAAGTAAATTTTTTTACAGGAGGAAAGAAAATATGGGTTCAATAGGATTACCAGAACTTTTGATTATTTTTGGTATACTGATATTATTATTTGGAGCTAGAAAATTACCAGAGATTGGTAGAGGACTTGGAGAAGGCATAAGAAGTTTCAAAACAGCTTTTTCTGGTGAAGATAAAAAAGAAGAGGAAAAAGTTATTACTTCTAAACCAAAAGAAATAGAAGCAGAAGTTATTAAAAAAGAACAAGTAGAAAAAGCAAAAGAAAACGCTTAATAAAATAGTTAGGGGGGAATTTCAATCCCCTTCAGTTATATCTTCTAATGGAGGTGTGCAAGTTTCTGTATAGCTACAGTTTGGACAAACATAACATTCTCTTTGGTTTTTATCTTCATCTAAAATTTCCTTCCAAATTGTAAACCAGCCACAATTATTACATCTTTTAATATTAAGTAAAAGTTCACCATTTGCATATTCAAAATCTTTTCCATTGAAGTATATAAAACCATTTTCATCTTTTAAAAA
>JBBIPN010000057.1:0-7222 GCA_037442825.1 Sulfurihydrogenibium sp.
TGTGGATTGTACTCACTACCAGATACTTTGTATAGTATCTCAGCTTCATCTGATAATGTTAAAAAACCATGAGCAAAACCTTTTGGAATCCATAACATTAATTTATTTTCTTCTGAAATTTCTACACCAATCCATTTTCCAAAGGATGGACTCCCTTTTCTTATGTCTACTGCTACATCATAAATTTTTCCTTTTATACATCTAACTAATTTCCCTTGAGAAAAAGGATTTAGCTGATAATGAAGTCCTCTCAATACACCTTTTACAGATTTAGAATGATTATCTTGAATAAAATCTGTATCTATACCTAAACTTTCAAATTCTGACTTTTTGTAAAATTCCATAAAAAATCCTCTTTCATCACCAAAAACTTTCGGTTTTAAAATTTTTACCTCTTTTATGTCGGTATCTATAACTTCAAAAGGCATTTTTAAACTTCTCAGCTATTTTTATTAAATATTTTCCATAGTCTGTTTTACTTAAAGGTTTAGCTAAATCTAAAAGTTGTTTTTTATCTATCCAACCGTTATTATAAGCTATCTCCTCTATACATCCTATCATAAGACCAGTTTTTTTCTCAATTGTAGCAACAAACTCACTAGCTTCCAAGAAACTATCATGTGTACCTGCATCAAACCAAGCAAAGCCTCTACCAAGTAGTTTAACTTTTAATTTTTTATCTTTCAAATATTCATCTATTACAGAAGTTATCTCTAACTCTCCCCTATTAGAAGGTTTAACATTTTTTGCATACTCTATAGCTTTATTATCAAAAAAGTACATACCAACAATAGCATAGTTGGATTTTGGCTTTTTAGGTTTTTCTTCTATAGATACAACGTTTCCTTGAGTATCAAATTCTACAATACCAAATCTTTCTGGATCTTTAACATAATAACCAAAAACATAAGCTCCACTTTGTTTCTTTACTTCGTTTTTTGTATTTCTCAATATTTTTGTTAAATCATGCCCAAAAAACACATTATCTCCTAGTAAATAAAAGACGGAATCATCTTTTATAAAATCCTGAGCCAAAATAAGACCTTCTGCAAGACCATTTGGTTTTTCTTGAACTTTATATTCAATCTTCATACCAAGATGAGAACCATTTTTAAAAAGTTTCTTAAAACTATCTAAATCTTCTTTATTAACAATAAAAAGTACTTCCCTAATTTTTAATAACATCACTAAAGATAATGGATAATAAATCATAGGTTTGTTGTAGATAGGTAAAAAATGTTTATTTGTAGATATCGTTACTGGATATAACCTTGTCCCACTTCCACCAGCAAGTATAACAGCCTTCATTGTAACAACTCCTCTATTTACGGTTATTTTATTATAGCATTTTAAACTTGAAAGTATTTTGAGAGTATCTATTTTAGTTCTTTAAAAAATTTTTATCTTTTTTCGATAACATGATTATAATATAACATAAAAATCATTTTATCTTGGGAGGATATTAAAATGAAAATCACACTTGGGATTATTAAAACTTCTAAAAATTTGTCGAAATTAGATGAAGTTTTAGAAGGTATTAATGACAATATTGAAAACGTTCATGAAATTATTTACACTGGGAATGAAGAGGATTTAGAAGGTGCAGATTTTGAATTTAAAGCTTTAAATTTAGATACAGACAATAAAGCAGTCTTAAGAAATGCTATTATAGAAAATGCAGAGGGTGATTACATACTTTGGATAGACAACTTTACTGTTTTAGAATTTGATATGTTATCTGATATTTTAGAAGAGATGGAAGACGCTGATGATATAGACATTTTTCATCCTAATGTAGTTTACAGAGATATATATGGTAATGATATAGTGAAAAAAGGGAGTGATATATACAAAAAAGAAAAAAATATCCTATTAACTTTATCTCCAGAAGATTTTATACCAGAATTTGGAATTTTAACAAAAAAAGAAACGTTAGAGAAGTTAGGTAAATTTGATGAAAATTATAAAGATTATGAATTTTACAATTTTTTATATCAAAATATAGAGAAATTAAAACTTAAATTTTTAGAGTTTAACGTGATACTTATTTATCTAATAAATACTTTCATTGATACTTCTTATAGAAGTAAAGCATTGAGAGAAGCTCTGAAAAAACATGATTTAAAGGAGGTTTTCCTAAATTTGTCTTGGAAGGAAAATGAAAATTTAGCTCTTGCTACAGCTTATACTAATATTGGCGATATAATATATAAATATCATGATTTATATAATACTTCAGAATACTATAGAAAGGCTTTAATCAGCTTTTATAACAAACATACACTTTATAAATTAATTTTAACCTATTTAAATATGGGAATTTTCAATGAAGCTAAAAATATGGTAAATAATCTTGAGGGTTTTTCAGAAGAAGAGAGAAAAATTTTATATGAAGACATAGAAAGAGTAGAAAAGCTGATACATAATATAGAAGAGGCTATAAACCAAGGACAAATTCAAGAGATATTTGAATTAGTAAACGAAATAAGTGAAGTTTATAAAGGTGCACCATTTTACAATATACTTGGAGTATTGGAATTTTATGGTGGGAATTTAGAGAATGCATATAAGTTCTTTTATAAATCTGCGTTATTAAATCCATTAAATGAAGATGTTATACATAATCTTACATCTTTAGCAAATCAACTTGGAAAACAGGAAGATGTCAAAAACTTGTTTAAAAGGATTTTTGAATGATAAAAGTTTCAGTATTAATACCTACTTACAACAGACCAGTATATTTAAAAGAAACATTAGAAAGTGTAGTTAATCAAACATTAAAACCATATGAAGTTATTGTAGCAGATGATAATTCAGATCCTTTCTGGAATGAAAAAAATTATAAAGTAGTAACAGAATTTTCAAAAAAATATCCATTTGTAAAATACCATAAAAATTCAAAAAATTTAGGTCCCACTCTTAACTATAAAAATTTATTTTATTTATCATCTGGAGATTATGTACAATATCTTGGAGACGATGATATTTTAGCTCCATATACCCTAGAAGAATTAGTAAAACCATTAACTGAAAATGAAAACGTTGTAATATCTGCTGGTAAAACACTTTTTGTAGACAAAAATCTGAATGTATATCCAATAACGCCGTTTTTTATACCGCATTATAAATTTTATAAAAATTACTGTAAAAATACAATAGTTTCAGGAAAGTGGTTAATAAAAGAATCTATAGAAAATTCAGTAAATCTTTTAGGTAGTTTTTCTGGTTTTATGTTTAAAAAATCAGCGGTAGATTTTGAGTTGTTTAAATTTAAAGATTTTGAATTTTTGGCAAATGCAGATTGGTTTTTATGGATATCTTTAGCTTCAAAAGGGGATGTATATTTAAGTGAGAAAATAACAAATCTATTTAGATTACATGGAACTAACCATCAGATGGAATCAAAAACAAATAAAAGAGGTAACATAGAAATACTTGTTTTTTTATCTAAAGAATTTCTAAATCATTTAGGTTTAGATTCAACAGATATAAATTTAAAAGAAAGTGTACGTAACTGTTTTCAAGGTTTGTTCTCAGGATATATTGATAAAGATATTAAAAAAGATTTCAAAAAAGTTTTGAGAGAAGTTTTTAATGATAGAGAAGAAACATCAGACAGAAAACCATTTTCTATAGTGATAGTAACATATAACTCTGCCGACAGTATAGAAAAATGTATTAAATCTATCAATGATAGTTATATTTTACCTGATGATGAAGTTATTGTAGTTGATAATAATTCAAAAGATAATACGTGTGAAATAATCTCCCAATTTAAAAATATTAAACTTATTAGAAATAATGAAAATTTAGGTTATTCTAAAGCTATAAATCAAGGTGTAAGATTATCCAGAAATAATTACTTAGTTTTTCTTAACCCAGATACAAAAGTTATTTCAAAAGATTGGTTAAATAGATTTTATAAAGCTTTAAATCAAGAAGATACTGCCATAGTAGGTCCTGTATCTAATACTTCTATTTATAAAAATAGTTTTTTATCTTATTTACCAAATACTATATATTTAACTGATAAACAGATAGATAAAATTTTAAAGAATCTATATGATGATTATAAAGAAATTACATCTATTTTAATTGGTTTTTGTATAGCTATAAAGAAAGATACATTTATAAATTTTGGGATGTTTGATGAAAATTTAATTTTGGGATTTGATGATTTCGATTTTTCATTAAAAGCTCAGGAAAAAAATCTTAAACAGTATGTATTGCCTTTTGTTTATATTTATCACGAAAACCATATTTCTTTTAAAAAAGATATAAACAATGCAAATAAACTAAACAAATTAAGCTTATACAATTTTATAAAAAAACTTATTAAAAAATACGGTTACGGAAATGTTCCTACACCTTATGATCTATTTTTTCCTGATGTAAAAAAATCAAAACCATTTTATACTTTTAATTTATCTGATGGTAGATACAGATATGTTTTTAATTTTTCAAACGAATATAAACATAAAAATTTTTTCAGAGAAAAGGCAAAAATACTAAAAGCCAAACCATATATATCAATATTAACAGTGAATTACTACTCTTCAAATTTTATAAAAAATTTAGTTCAATCTATATTAGATAGTGATTATCCAAATATAAATTTTGTAGTTGTAGATAATTCAGAAAATGAGGAAGAGTATAAAAAATTAGAAGATATATTAGCTGATAAATTCAAAAATAGTAAATCAAAAAAATACTATCTAATAAAAAATATAAATAATGGTTATGCTGGTGGTAATAATTTAGGTATAAATTTTATTAAAGAAAATTTAAAATCACTATATATCTGGATACTAAATCCAGATACCAAAATAGAAAAAAATACACCTTTTGAGCTTTTAAAAACACTTGAATATACAGGTGTAGACGTAGTTACTTGTAAAATAAAGAATTATGATGATGAAAAGATACAGTATGTAGGAGATAGAGTTTATATAAAAGGAGAAAAAGAATTAAAAGATTATGGATTAAGGTATGTAGAATCTCTTAGTGGTGCAAATATTTTTTTAAGATCAGAAGTTTTTGATAAAATAGGATTTTTTAATGAGGATTATTTTCTATATTTTGAAGATAACGATATATTTATGAAAATGGAAAAAGCAGATATTTATCCAGTATACACTCCATTTACATTTATAAGACATAAAACTAGTGGAACATCTGAAGGTTATGAAAGTATAATTGGACTATACTATATTACAAGAAATAGATTGATAATAAAAGATCTAATAGAAGATTATACTGAAAAGTATTTATCTTTATTTTCAGAGCTTTTAAGCATAATAAATACATATAATATTTATGATAATGATAAAAAGATTATAGTTTTAGAAGCTATTTATGACTATATAAAAGATAAAAAAGGAAAAAAACAATTTAAAAAAGAATTAGAAGAAGATATATTAGAAAGGCTAAAAAATTTACTTGATTTGGAGAATATCAATTTAGATATAGCAATTGAAAAAAAATATTTAGAACTTAAATTAAACCCAAATAATATAGAAAATTTTTCTCATTTCATCTCTTTGGTCATTCAAAGATTAATTACAGAGGAGTTAATGCCTTGAAAAAAAATGATATAAAAGTTTCTGCTTGTATAATAGCAAAAAATGAAGAAGAAAATTTGCCAAGATTACTTGAAAGTATAAAAGGAAAATTTCATGAAATTGTTTTCGTAGATACGGGATCTACAGATAGAACAATTGAAATAGCAGAAAGTTATGGAGTTAAGGTTTATTATAGGAAGTGGAATGGTTTTGCAGATGCAAGACAGTATGCCGTAGATATGGCGACAGGTGATTGGATATGGTTTTTTGATGCAGATTGTGAACTTGAAGAAGAGGAATATGAGAGATTCAAGAGAATACTAAACATTATAAAAGATAATCCTCTTTATGAAGGCATAGGTGTTATTTATAAAAATATAGGTTTAAATAGAAATATAAAAGGATATTCTTCTACAGTTCATATACACAAAAAGCACCCAGATCTATTTTGGGAAGGAAAAATTCACGAAAGAATAGTAAATAAGAATACTAAAGCTATACTTACACCACCTTTATCTGTTTACGTTTTACATTATGGATATAGTGATTTCCAAACGCAGATATCTAAAGCAAAGAGAAATCTAAAATTGATATTTGATGAACTTAAAAATCTAAAACCAACAGATTATGAATATTATGTAAATATATTTTATATATTACAAAGTTATAACGTTTTGGCTTATATAAAAAAAGAAAAATACTCAAAAAAGTCTTTAAGATATATAGAAAAATTTAAGAAAGGTCTTAATTTAATGTCTGATGAAAGTACATTTAAAAAGCATTTTTATGTATATGCGACAAAAGTCTATATAAATTTAAATGAGTTAGATAGGGCATTAGAAACTATAGAAGAAGGATTAAAATTATCTTCATCATATCCTGATTTTCATTACCTAAAGTACGAGATTTTTAAAAATAAAAAAAATTTTAATAAAGCTATAGAAAGTGGGATTAAGTATTTAGAAAGTATAGATAATATTAAAATAGGAATTATAACGGATTATATCTTTGTAAAAAACATTGTTATTGAAGATTTAACTAAGTTAATAAAAGAAAGTAAAGAGAAAAGTAAATTTATAGATGAAATTACTAATACATACAAAAAAGGTAAAAAATTAAATATCGGAAGGCTTTTGTTTAATTTAATAAAAGATAACAATTCTAAGTATGCAGAAAAATTAGCTTTGAAGCTTGCATATTTATATAACTCTGATGAAGTATTTAATGATTTAGGAAAGTTTTATTATGAAAGAATGGAAAAAGATGAAGCAAAAAAAATGTTTTTAAATGCTATCAGTATAAATGATAATAACATAGAAGCAAATAAATTCTTGTATTTATTAAACAAGGAAGAGGGAAATGCAGAGAAGACATTCAAATATTTAAAGAATTATATACTTTTATCAAGAGAATCTTCTTATATACAAGAGCTTTTAGATTTAGCAAAAAAAATAGGATTAGAAGAGTTAGCACAAAAAATAGAGAAAAGACTAAAAAATTTATAAAAATTTACGATAATAAAACCGAAAAAAAATTTAGGAGGTAAAAATCATGGCACTAAGAATTAATTACAACTACTCAGCAGATTTTACACTTACAAACTTAAACAACACAGAACTATCTTTGAACAAATCACTTGAAAGATTATCTACAGGTTTCAG